>JAZNVK010000333.1:0-10295 GCA_045592805.1 Faecousia sp. | reverse complement strand
TCAAGGTGCGCAATGCCCAGGGAAGACTCTTGGGCTACGAGAACTACATTCCCCTGGGCTATGACCGCCTGGGTCGCAACTGCTACGGTGCGGCGGAGCTGAAGTCCTTCCGTGAGCAGATTGCCGGGGATCTGGTTCCTATTATCGCTCTGGTGAAGGAAGCACAGCGCAAGCGTATCGGCGTGGATCAGCTTTGCATTTACGACGATGCCTACCGTTTCCCCGATGGCAACGCAGCACCCGAGGGTACACCCGACGAGATCCTGGCAGCCGGTAAGGCAATGTATCAGGAGCTGAGCCCCGAGACCAAAGCCTTTATTGAGGATATGTTTGAAGGAGATCTCTTTGATGTACTCTCCCGTGAGGGCAAGGCACCCGGCGGCTACTGCACGGAGCTTCCCACCTATAAGATGCCCTTTATCTTCTCCAATTTCAACGGCACCTCCGATGACGTGGATGTCCTGACCCACGAGGCAGGCCATGCCTTCGCCTTCTATCGTGCCATGCACTCCGATGTCTACCCCCTGCTGCAGCAGCCCACCATTGAGGCCTGCGAATGTCATTCCATGAGCATGGAATTTTTGACTCAGGACTATCATAAATATTTCTTTGGTGAAAATACCGCCAAATATGAGCTTGCCCACTGTGAGGCCAGCCTGGATTTCATCCCCTACGGCTGTATGATCGACGAGTTCCAGCACCGTATGTACGAGAATGAGGATCTGACCCCCGAGCAGCGCAACCGGGTTTGGCAGGAACTGGAGGAGAAGTACCGCCCCTGGCTCAGCATGGATCAGCTGCCCTTCTATGGCCGCTTCTCCCACTGGCAGTGGAAGCTCCATGTCTATCTCCATCCGCTGTACTATATTGACTACTGCATGGCGCAGACCGTTGCATTCCAGCTCTGGACTCTGTCCCTGGAGGATCGGGATGCCGCATGGAAGAAGTACCTTGCCTTCGTGGATGCCGCAGGAACCAGAACCTTTGCCCAGCTCTGTCAGCTTGCAGGTCTCCGAATTCCCTATGAAGAGGGGGCTGTCAAGGCTGTTGGCGAGGGCATCCGACATTGGATTGAAGCAAACAGCTAAGTCATCGGAAAGAGAAAAATGTATATATATGCTGCATATACTGCAGTATTTGCACTGTAATTGTGGAATATTCACTAAAAAGGTTTTTTTATGCAACCGCTGACTATAAAAAATCACGGAACTACAAAAAAACAAGGGAAAATACTATTTTTTAGTTGATTAATTCGAAAAAATATGCTATAGTATAACAAAACTTTTAAGAGGATGAAAATCTTCTGTTAAGTTGTACCAAAAACAATGCTGTATGGGTGAATAAATAATCGCATATTTTTATTCCTTATGCACCATGTTCCTGATATTTTCTCTGCAAGAGCGGAGTGAATATAAGAAAATTTTAGGAGGAAAAAGCAATGAAAAAGATCCTTGCTCTGTTGTTGGCGATGATCATGGTTCTGTCCCTGTTCGCAGCTTGCGGCGGCGACGAGACTCCCACCGATCCCACCGATAACAACCAAAGCACTCAGGGTACTGACGATGCTACCGAGCCTAGCACCGACGAGCCTGAGGTTCCCGCAGAGTACACTTACGACAGCTACACGGCAGTTATGCCCAGCAACTGGAATGAGTTTACTTATGCTGACAACAACGACACTCAGATCATGAACTATATCGTCTCTTCTTTCTTTGAGTACGACTATAAGTTCGAGGATGATGTCAAGTACGCAGAAGATGGCTCCATCAACAAGGATGGCCTTGTTCCCGGCGCCTACACCACCAACTACTCCGCTGCAACCGCCCTCGAGGACATCACCTCCTCCGTGGATGCAAAGTGGGGCTACACCGACGAGCAGAAGGCCGAAGGCGGCTATGCTTGGAAGATCACCCTGCGTGACGACCTGAAGTGGGACGATGGCACTGCTATCACCGCTGAGGACTTCGAGTACTCCATGAAGGAACTGCTCGATCCCGCTTTCATGAACTTCCGTGCTAACACCTACTACGACACCCTGATGATCAAGAACTCCAAGGTTTACTTCTTCCAGAATGAAGCTGGTACCTACGAGACCATCGGCTCTCTGGGCTATGCCTCCGTTCAGGAAGCTGTTGATGCCGGCGAGACTCTGTATGTCAACATTTTCAACATGTGGGCTACCCAGGGTTATGTCGATGCCGAAGGCAACGAGTGCCCCGAGTACGTCGCTATCACCGACGAGACCGTGTGGGATACTCCCGATGCATGGACTTCCGGTACTCCTGTTGACCCCATTTCCGGCCTGGATCTGTACACCGGCTACGGTGCATATCTGGAGCCCGGCACTGGCTACGACGCTTGCATCTTCGTTGAGAACACCGTCACTGACGTTGCTTGGGAAGATGTCGGTATCTACGCTATCCCCGAAGAGAACGCTATCGTTCTGTGCCTGGACAAGGCTTACTCCTTCCTGAAGGAAGACGGCAGCCTCTCCGTTTGGGCTCCCTACTACTTCTCCAGCCTCCCCCTGGTTCACAAGGAGAAGTACGAGGCCTCCAAGATTGCTCCCGCTGACGGCGCAACTCTGTGGACCTCCAACTACAACTCCTCCCTCGAGACCTCCGCTTCCTGGGGTCCCTACAAGCTGTCCGAGTTCGAGGCCGGCTCCCACTATGTCCTCGTGAAGAACGAGAACTGGTACGGCTGGAACATGGATGCTTACAAGAACCAGTACAAGATCACCTCTATCAACTGCCGCAAGATGGAAGAGTTCTCCACTCAGTGGATGGGCTTCCTGAATGGCTCTCTGGACGAGGCTGCCCTGCAGACCGAGAACGTCGCTGACTACCTCGACTCCAAGTACGTCTACTTCACCTCCACCTCCACCGGCACCTTCGGCATGCAGCTGTACAGCGACCTGAATACCCTGAAGAATTCCGAGAACAACAACGGCATTCTGGCTATCCAGGAATTCCGTCATGCCTTCAACCTCGCTCTGAACAGAAGCGACATCGTTGAGAAGATTTGGCCCGGCTCCGCAGTTCCCTGCTTCGGCCTGCTGAACGTTGCTTACTACTATGACATCGAGAACTCTCCCGAGCTCGAGGACGGCGGCCAGTATCGTAACGCCGAAATCGCTAAGGAAGGTATCCTCCGCGCTTACGGCTTCGCTCAGGATGCTGACGGCAAGTGGTCCGGCGGCGACCTGTCCGGCCTGTCCACTGAGGACGCTTATGACGCTCTGACCGGCTACAACCCCACCATGGCAAAGCAGAAGATGCAGGAAGCCATCGACATCCTGCTGGCTGACCCCGAGAAGTACGGCTACGACGAGACCAAGAACATCACTCTGATTTACGGTTCCTCCGCTGATACCGACAAGCAGAGATTCCGTGCTGAGTACCTGCAGGAAGTCCTGGACGGCCTGACTGCTGGTACCGCTCTGGAAGACAAGATCGACGTCGTATTTGACGCTTCCGCTGGCGCACAGTGGGCAGAAGCTTTCCGTACCGGCGCTACCCAGATCGGCTTCGGCTATGGCTTCTCCGGCAACGCTTTCAACCCCTTCGATATCATCGGCGCTTTCGTTAACCCCGATGACGACCTCAACTACCACATGTACTGGGATACCTCTGCTATCGACATGACCCTCACCATGCCCGCTGGCGACTACGCCGGTGCCGGTGAGACCATCACCATGTCCGTGCAGAACTGGTTCTTCTGCCTGAACGGCCTTGCAGAGACCGAGAACCAGGCTCAGACCTACAACTGGGGCGAAGGCTTTGCTCCTGTTGAAGCTCGTCTGATGATCCTCTCCGCTCTGGAAGAGCTGACCATCAAGGAGTCCCGTTCCGTAATGCTGATCGCTGACGGCGGCGGTTCCTTCCTGGGCGCTCAGTTCTCCTACTTCTCCGAGGACGAGCACACCTTCATGGGCTTCGGCGGCCTGAGATACATTGAGCCCAACTACACTGATGCTGAGTGGGCTGAGTACGTTGCTGAGAACAACAACGACCTCTCCGCAGAGTACATGAAGTCCGAATAATATTCTTAACTGAATAATTAATTAGGCTAAGTAATTGCGAACAGCGGTGAGCCTTTGTGCTCACCGCTGGTTTGCCTCTTTTTCTTTTCTAATAATTTAGGATAGTAAATCCCTAAAATGTTTCGTAATTTGTCTTGACCGCATCCTTTTGAATATTCATAAAGGGTCGGATTCATAATAGCTCTTATAATGAGCTTTTATTTTTATGATCTCCGGATCATAAATCAGCTGTCTTTGGCGGTGCGCTGCTTTTGTGCGTGCAGAGCCTTCAAATACTCACTTTTGGCTCAAACCCTATGAATTGGAAAACAACAAGACAGGGGAGAAATACCTATGTATATGTTTAAATATGTCTTAAAGCGTTTGGGCTTGATGCTGCTCACATTTTTCATCATATTCACGATGTGCTTTGTGCTTATCAAGCTGTTACCTATTCCTACTAATGCACTTCCCGGCCAGGATCCTGAGATCATTGCCAGAACGCTGGAGGGCAGAGGTTGGATTACCAACATTCGAGAGGGCCCTAATGGTGTCTGGTTATATGATCGTGTTCCTATTCTTGTCCAGTACGGAACCTATATCAAGAGAATAGTGACCGAGGGTGACTTTGGCATTGTTACCACCTACGGTGAATACCTCAATATGGATATTTGGGATGTATTTACCAGCCATATGCCCCCCACAATTCTGATTAATATTTACTCCACTCTGATCGGTGTGCCCATCGGCCTCGGTCTGGGTATCATTGCTGCGCTGAAAAAGAATAAGTGGCAGGATCAGCTGATCAATGTCTTCATTATTTTGTTGATATCGGTTCCCTCCATCGTTCTGGCTCTGATGATCCAGTATGTGTTCTGCTTCAAGCTGGGCTGGTTCCCATTGACTATGTCAACCAGTAATGATTACTTCTCTTGGGAAGTATTCCATTCCATGCTCCCTGCAGTCTTTGCACTATGCCTTGGCTCCATTGCCGGTTATGCCCGTTATACCCGTGCGGAGCTGTCCGAAGTGCTCACCAGCGAATTCATGCTGCTGGCCAGAACCAAGGGCCTTACCAAGAGCCAGGCAATCTATCGTCATGCCATGCGTAACTCCATGGTCGTCATTTTCCCCTCCATCCTCAGTGAGTTCATTGCCGTTCTCTCCGGCTCTCTGATCATTGAGAAGATGTTTGCGATCAATGGTGTTGGCGGTCTGTACCTCAACTCCATTACCTTCCAGGACTATGACTTCTTCATGCTGTTATCCGGCTTCTACACCTTGGTAAGTCTTACTGCCGGTATTGTCACTGATATCAGTTATGGTTTCATTGACCCGAGAATCAGAATGGGAGCGAAATAATTATGGATAATAATTACAATAACATTCCCGTAGAAAAGTTTCGCTTTGCCCAGCGAAGCGATCTCTATCATGACAGCAAGTTCGATACCAAGCCTGTAAGCTATTTCCAAGGCGCTTTCCGTCGCTTCTGTAAGAACAAGGGCTCCGTGGTCGGCGGTATCGTCATTGCCTTCCTGATCCTGTTCGCAATCTTTGCGCCCTTCTTTACGCCCTTCCAGCCTTCTTATTACGATATGAGCTATGCATTCGTTACCCCCAGAAATAATCTTTTTGTGGAAAACGGCATTGACTTCTGGGACGGCTGCAGAGTAAAGGACACCAACCAGATCGGTTATCTGAAGGATCGTGCTCTCGAAGCAGAGACCGGCAGAGAGATCATCAAGCACGGCGAGTACACCATCAGCGAAGACGAGACCACTTATACTTACCGCTACGATACCTACTACGGTGTGGGCTTCGGTAAGTATAAGATCATCTCCATGGAAGAGTTCAATGATATCCAGAGATATCAGAACGAGACCGGCAGACAGGTGCTTTATCCTGTGGTCAAGGTGAAGGATAGACCCACCCTGGAGAAGAATAAGTACGATGCCAACATCTACTATAAGATGGAAAATGCCAAGGCCTCTGTCATCCGCCCCAAGTTGGATAAGGATGGCAACATCGTTCCCAACTACTGGAAGT
This sequence comes from Faecousia sp., assembly GCA_045592805.1. Lineage (GTDB taxonomy): Bacteria > Bacillota > Clostridia > Oscillospirales > Oscillospiraceae > JAZOXB01. The sequence goes on along the minus strand of JAZNVK010000333.1, from coordinate 4,225 downwards.
ACAAGGCCGGCGATGAGAGCAGCATTATGGCTCCCTACAATTCCCTGCGTATTGAGGGCGAGAACGGTGTCGAGGAGAAGGGTAACCAGTACTTCTATGTCTACGGCCGTATGGTCGACGGCGGTGTCGAAGTCAGAGCCGAGTACTATGAGTACTATACCTATCAGCACACCCAGGTGCTGAAGGACGGTATCGGCGAGCCCAACTTCTGGTTCGGTACCACCCAGACCGGTAAGGACATCTTTGCTTGCCTGGCTTACGGTGCAAGATTCTCCTTCATTTTCGCCATTGTTGTTGCAGTTTTCAACTTCATCGTTGGTGTTATCTGGGGCTCCATTTCCGGTTACTACGGCGGCAAGATCGACCTCTTTATGGAAAGAATTTCCGATATTTTGTATGCCGTACCTATCTATATTGTCATTACACTTCTGAAATACCATATGGGTTCCTCGAGCCAGGTGCTCGTCTTGTTTATTGCATTCTTCGCAACAGGCTGGATCGGTATGGCGGCAAGAACACGTATGCAGTTCTACCGCTTCAAGAATCAGGAGTATGTTCTGGCAGCCAGAACTCTGGGCGCCCGTGACCGCAGAATTATGTTCAAGCATATCTTCCCCAACGGCCTCGGCACCATCGTTACCAGCTTTGCCCTGGTCATTCCTTCCATGATTTACTCTGAGACCAGCTTCACCTACCTGGGTATTATTAACCTGGAAGCCGGCAATATCACCTCCGTCGGTACGCTGATCGCTGCAGGTCAGCAGTCCATTATGGCCAATGCCGGTTATGTGGCGCTCTTCCCCTGCATGTTCCTGGTTCTGCTGATGCTCAGCTTCAACTTGTTCGGCAACGGTCTGCGTGATGCATTCAACCCGTCGCTGAGAGGAACGGAGGATTAAGCATGAATAAAGAAGTTAAATTATCTGTTAATGATCTGAAGATCTCCTTCCGTACGGATGCCGGTAAGGTTCAGGCTGTCCGTAACATCTCCTTTGACCTCTACAAGGGCGAGACTCTTGCCATCGTCGGTGAGTCCGGTTCCGGCAAGTCTGTTACCTCCAAGGCCATTATGGGTATTTCCGCCGGTAACGCCATTTACGAGGGCGGCGAGATCCTCTATGACGGCCAGGATCTGGTTCGTATCCACGAGGAAGAGATGCACAAGCTCCGCGGTGACAAGATCGCCATGATCTTCCAGGACCCCCTGTCCTCTCTGAACCCCATCATGCGTATCGGCAAGCAGATCACCGAGGCCATGCTGCTGAAGAACAAAGCCAACCGCAAGGAAGGCCGCGCAGCCTTTAATGCCATGCTCTCCGAGCTGTCCTCCAAGATCAAGAAGGCTCTTGCCGAGACCGGGAACAGCAAGTACACCAATTCCGATGTTGACCGTTACATCAAGACCTTTGATGCTTTCAACATCCAGTCCCTGAAGCTGGAGAACAGCTATAATGCCTCCATCACTGCTACCGAGGAAATGCTGGCAACCATCGAAGACCTCCTCTTCCTCTCTGACAAGAAGCAGAAGGTAGACGTCGTCTCCATGCTGAACCTCATTAAGCGCCGCCTCAAGGACATCAAGGACAAGTACTTCACTTCCCAGTATACCAATAAGCTGAAGGCTCATCTTGCTGCCATCGAAAATGTAATCCGCATTGAGAAGAAGCGTGCCTCTATCCTGGATAAGGTAAAGAAGCTGGTTGGCTCCACTGCCTCCAAGAAGGAGACCTCTCCCGAGACCGTCAAGGCCCTTCAGGATCTGGAAAAGACCGCCAAGGAGATGCTGGATCAGCCTAAGTACAATTTCTTCCGCATCGGCTACTATATCTACAAGCATCCCAATACCGACCTGAGCAAGATGCCCGCTGATGAAGCAAACGCTATGGCCGGCAAGTTCCTGGATGAGGACTTCATGAATACCTTCATCGATCTGGGAAAGATCGCTGTTGAGAATTCCTTCAAGAAGACTCTGGAGAACAAGAAGCTTGCCATTACCGCCCTGGAAAAGGCCATCAGCTTCTTCCGTGCAGGGAACTTCTCCTCCGGCGATGCCGATAATGTCAGCAAGACTACCAATAAGGCTGTCCTGGCTGCCATCGATCCTCTTGCCGTGATTAAGGACAACGTAGCCTATACCTTTGGCGGTGCTCTTCAGAGAGAAGTGGACAAGTACTTCTTCTATATCAAGAATAACCCCAAGGAAGAGGCTCGCTTCGAGCGTCAGACTGCTAAGAGAGATGCACTCCTGGCAAAGGGTAAATATGTGGAGTGGAAGGTTGTTCCCAAGTCTGTTGTTCTGCCTGAGAAGCAGATCGAGACCATTTGCAATGTTCTCACCCGTGTGATGAACAAGTTCAAGGCAGACGTCGCTGCTGCAGACAGCTTCGATTCCGGCAAGCGCTGCGTGGAGATCATCGACTACCTGAAGGATAAGGCTTCCCAGGTCGTCTACACCCTGACCAAGCGCGTTGCAAAGGAAAAGGCTATTAAGCTGATGGAAGAGGTCGGTATCCCCGAGGCCAGAATTCGTTACAGACAGTATCCCTTCGAGTTCTCCGGTGGTATGCGTCAGCGTATCGTTATCGCCATCGCTCTTTCCGCCAACCCCGATATCCTGATCTGTGACGAGCCCACCACTGCTCTGGACGTCACCATCCAGGCACAGATCCTGGAGCTGATCAATCGCCTGAAGCGTGAGCACAACCTGTCCATTATCTTCATTACCCATGACCTGGGCGTTGTTGCCAACATGGCCGACAGAATTGCCGTTATGTATGCAGGCAAGGTCGTTGAGTACGGCACTGCAGAAGAGGTCTTCTATGATCCTCGCCATCCCTACACCTGGGCTCTGCTGTCCTCCATGCCTGACCTGGATACCAACGAGAAGCTGGATGCCATCCCCGGCACGCCTCCCAACATGATCTATCCTCCCGTTGGCGATGCCTTCGCCGAGAGAAATAAGTACGCAATGGAGATCGACTTTGAGATGCAGCCTCCCATGTACGAGGTTTCTCCCACCCATTATGCTGCAACCTGGCTGCTCCATCCCAACGCTCCCAAGGTGGAGATGCCCGCAATTATTACCGAGCGTATCCGACTGATGAAGGAAAGAGGTGGCAACCATGCAGGATAATCGTGAAGTATTGCTGAAAGTTGATCATCTTTGCCAGTATTTCCGTCTGGGTCGGAAGGATTTGAAGGCGGTAGATGATGTCAGCTTTGAGATCCATAAGGGCGAGTCCTTCGGCCTTGTTGGTGAGTCCGGCTGCGGTAAGACCACCACCGGTCGTGCCATTATCAAGCTCTATGACATCACCTCCGGTAATGTCTACTTCAAGGGTCAAAGAATCAGCGCCGGCATCCGCTCCTATCGTGATGCCATCGTCGCTGCCCGGAAGGATGCATCCAAGAAGATCAAGGCGCTTCGTGCCGAGAAGAATGTGGACGAGGCAAGAAAGGCAAAGATCCAGGAAGAGATCAAGCAGATCAATGAGGAGCTGGGCGCTATTGTCGATAAGAACCGTGCTCTCATCCGGGATGCAAAGTCTGACAGAAAAGACGTAGATAAGGAATATGTCCAGTCTCTGCTCAGAGCTCTGAATGCGGAGTATTCTCAGAAGTTCCGTTCTGCTGAGGCAACCGGCGATTCCAAAAAGCTGAAGGCTCTGAAGAAGGAATACGAAACCCGTTGCCGTGTTGCGAAGAAGAGCAAGCTCATTACCCAGATCCAGATGATCTTCCAGGATCCCATCGCCTCTCTGGATCCCCGTATGACCGTCCGTGATATTATCGCTGAGGGCCTTGTAATCAACGGCATCACTGATAAGAAGTATATCAACGAGAAGGTATACGAGATCCTTGAGATGGTCGGCCTGGTACGTGAGCATGCAGACCGCTATCCCCACGAGTTCTCCGGTGGCCAGCGCCAGCGTATCGGCATTGCCAGAGCTGTCATCATGCAGCCCGAGATGATCATCGCGGACGAGCCTGTCTCTGCTCTGGACGTTTCCATCCAGGCACAGGTCATTAATCTGCTCAATGAGCTCCGTGACCGTCTGGGCCTGACCATTCTCTTCATTGCCCATGACCTCTCCGTTGTTAAGTACTTCTCCGACCGTATCGGTGTTATGTACTACGGTCACCTGGTGGAGCTGGCATCCTCTGATGAGCTGTTCGCCCACCCCATGCATCCGTATACCAAGAGCTTGCTGTCCGCAATTCCGCT
>JAZNVK010000332.1:0-4876 GCA_045592805.1 Faecousia sp. | reverse complement strand
TTTGCCGAACAGTTGGATGCACCCAAAGCCTTCTCCTTGAGGAGAAGGTGGCAGCCCGAAGGGCTGACGGATGAGGTGGTGTGCGATAGCACGTATTCGCCGAAACCCTTGATATTTATACGTTTTTTTCTACTGCACACCTCATCAGTCGCCTACGGCGACAGCTTCTCCTCAAGGAGAAGCCTTTGGTGCGCCACAGCTTTTAGGATGAAGCATACAGTTCGATAAACATCTATTTGACGGTAGTGCCAAAGGAGAACGGATTGCCACACCAGTGTGCGCATCGAATGTAGCATGATCTTCTCTCCTGTTCTGTGATTTTAATGTGACACAGGATTTTATCCATTGGGTTCTGCGTCGGAAATCAGCCCTTCTTCCTGAAATCTTTGGAAGAGCCTTTCCGGGGTCATGGGGCAATCGTCCAGCTCCACACCTGTGGCGTTTAAGATGGCATTTCGGATGGCGGGCGCTACAGGCACCGTGGGCGGTTCGCCCAGCGCCTTGGTGCCGAAGGGGCTGGTGGGCTCGAAATTCTCCACAAACTGCGCCTCTAAGTGGGGGTGATCCATGGTGGACAGGAGCTTGTAGTCCAGCAGGTTGCCGTTTAGGAGCTTGCCGGTTTTTTCGTCATAGAGCAGCTGCTCCGACAGGGCAAAGCCGATGCCCATGGAAATGCCGCCGTGCACCTGGGCAGCCGCCAGCTGGGGATTGATGAGTTGTCCGCAGTCGTGGACATTAATGATCCGATCCACTGTGACACGGCACATGGGAATATCCACCGTCACCTCGGCGCAGCAGCAGCCGAAGGAGAAGGCGCTGCTTTTGATCTGGGCAGTGGACTCAGCGGTAAGGTGTTGGGAGTCTGTCAGGCTGTAAAGCGCTTCGGTGGCAAGCTCCTTCAGGCTCATGAGCACCCGTCCGTCGGTGCTGCGCACAATGTTACTGTCCACCAGATCCAGAACCTCCACAGGCATTCGGGTCAGTTTTTTGGCATATTCCAGAATTTTTCCCCGCAGCAGATTGCCGGTCTGGGTAATAGAGAAACCCACCACATAGGTCTGACGGGAGGCATAAGCGCCGGTGCCGAAGGGGGTGATGTCCGTGTCCTGATTAGAGATCACATGGACATCCTCATAGCTTCTGAGGCCGATGACATCGGCTGCTATCTGGGCATAGGCGGTGTCAGCGCCCTGGCCCAGCTCTGTTTCGCCCACCTGCAGCTGCACAGTACCGTCCTGATTTAGGATCAGACGGCAGGAGGAATGCTCCAAGCAGATGGGCCAGACGGCGGTAGCATACCAGAAGGGAGCCAGGCCGATGCCCTTTCGGATGGGGCCGCTCTGTTTTTCGTATTCCCTGTGCTTACGTTCATAGTCCATGTATGCGATTGCCTTGTCCAGGCACTGGTTGTGGGAATCATGATATTTTACATTCCTGGTGAAGTCGTCCACATAGCCCACGGGCATCAGATGCTCCCGACGGAATTGCAGGGAGTCCAGCCCCAGACGGTGGCAGATGTCCTCCATATGGCACTCGTGAGCCCAGGTGGCCTGGGGCATACCGTAGCCACGCATGGCACCGCCTGCGGCACGGTTGGTGAACACGGTGTAGGCTTCCCCACGGAAATTTTCGCAGGGGTACAGCTGTGGAAAGGAACCCATGGCGGTGGCAGCAATGGCATGGCCGTGGGAGGTATAAGCGCCCTGATTGGAGTAGACCACGATTTTTCTGGCCACAAAAGTCCCATCGGGACGCAGCCAGGAGGTGAGATGGAACCGCAGGGCATGGCGCACACGGGTGGCGGCAAAGGTATCCTCCCGGGGGGTGTCCAGCTTGACCAGTCGGCCTCCCAGCTGACGGGAGATCCAGGCCACCAGGGGCTCATAGAGGGCATCCTGCTTGTTGCCGAAGCCGCCACCGATATAGGGCTTCACCACACGGAAACTGCCCCAATCCGCACCCAGCGCCTGCCCCACGATCCTGCGGACAATGTGGGGGATCTGGGTGGAGGTGACGATGACAGTTCTGTCACCCTCTCCGTAAGCATAGACAATGGGATTCTCCAGGTGGCAGTGCTGCACCGTGGGGGTGTTGTACCACTTATCCACGCAGATCAGCCCCGGTTCCCGGATGGCGGCGTCATAATCCCCTTCCTCAAAGGAAGATTGCTCCAAAATATTATTGGGGTACTTTTCATGCAATTGGGGTGCGCCGGGCTTCATGGCCTCCTGCACATCCAGCACAAAGGGCAATTCCTCGTATTCCACCCGGATCACACGGGCGGCCTGTGCGGCGGCGATGTCGTTCTCTGCCACAATGGCGGCGATATCGTCCCCGTAGAAGCGCACATGCTCCATGAGCAAGTATCGGTCAGGGAAGGTCTGATGGGCAGGATCTGTAGACCAGGGGTGACCTGCGGTGGCGTAGGGGATCCTGGGTACATCAAAGCAGGTAAAAATCCGCACCACGCCGGGGATCTGTTCTGCCTGTGTGGTATCAATGGACTTCACGATACCGTGGGCAATGGTAGAGCGCAGCACACGGATCACCAGAGCACTGCGGTCGCAGAGATCGTCCGTATACTTCGCCCGTCCCGTGGCCTTGTCAAAAGCATCCACCCGGGGCAGAGCCTTGCCGATCTGCTTCATCTGCCGCACCTCCTTTTCTTTGAGTATAGCATATTTTTCCTCCCTTTGAAATAAGAAACAAAAAAGAAACAAGTGATAAAGGGAACATGGTAGCACAAACAGAAATCTATCTTAGGGACTAAGGACTAATAACTAAGGACTAATAACTGAGGTATCGGCTCTGCCGATGGGAATTGAAATAAAGTCAAATCGATGTTTCTCGGTCTGTTTGCTTCCGTCTAAATCCACCTTTTCAATAGAAGTACAGGCTACCGAACAGCCATGTCATTGCGAGGAGGGCGTAAGCCCGACGTGGCAATCCGTTCCAAAAATGTTTCGATTATATGGGAATTTCGTGTAAAAACGGTAGTTTTAAGGATACGGATTGCCACGGCCACAGGTGGCCTCGCAATGACATTGCGTAATAGGTTGTCTCTCACATAGTACGAAATTATTCCTAATACTGGAGGCTTTGGCTACGACAAACTGTTCGTCAAATTTCTGTTTGACGGACTATATATTCCAAATCCGTGCCGGAGGCACACCTCAGTTTTTAGTCATTAGTCATTAGTTATTAGTTCGCAGAGTGCTGCGCTAAATTGGCCTTTCCAAGCAAAGCTGCTGCATCCAAAAAGAGAAACCGCACCGGCGGTGGAGCCGGTGCGGTTTTACCTCCATAGGATATGGACTTATTCGGGCATTTCCTTGCCCAGGCGCCTGTACATGGTCTTCTTTACGGCACGAATGATGTTCTCGTAGCCGGTGCAGCGGCAGAGGTGGCCGGAGAGGAGCTTGCGCAGTTCGGCATCGGTGTATTCCTTGCCGCTCTCCAGGATCTCCCAGGCGCTCATGATAAAGCCGGGGGTGCAGAAGCCGCACTGGATGGCGGCCTCGTCAATAAAGGCCTGCTGAATATCGGACAGCTCGCCGTTGGGACCCATAAGGCTCTCCAGAGTGCGGATGGTCTTGCCGTTGGCCCAAACTGCCAGGTAAATGCAGGAGTTATAGGCCTCACCGTTGATGATCACGGTGCAGGCGCCGCATTCGCCCACCTCGCAGCCCTTCTTTACGGAGGTCATGCGGAAGTCATTGCGGAGCATATCGGTCAGGCTGGCACGGACGTCAACCATCTGCTCTACGTCCTTGCCGTTGAGGTTGTACTTAACCAGCATATACTGTGCCATTACAGAACACCTCCTGCTCTCTTGACGGATTCTATGATGCAGCGCTTTGCGGATTCAACAGCCACGTGCTGACGCAGTGCCTTGGAGGCTCTCCAGGAGTCACGGGGATTGATATCCTCCAGCACCGTGCGGGCGAAGATCTCAATGTTTTCCATGGTGATTTCCTTGCCGTTGATGAATTCCTCGGCCTTGGGGCAGCGCATGGGGATGGGACCCGCAACGCCGTAGGCCACACGGACACGGTCAAAGGTCTTCTTGTCCTCGGACAGGCGCACATTGACGGAGCAGCCGTTGGTGGCAATATCTAGGGCATTGCGCATGGCATACTTGATGTAGTAGCCCCAGGTGTTCTCGTAGCTGGCCTTGGGGATCAGAATGGCGGTCTGGATCTCGCCTTCCCGAATGTCCACTACCTTGGCCTTCTTGTAGAAGTCCTTAATGGGGATCACACGCTTGCCCTCGGGGCCGGTGAGCTCTACCAGAGCCTCCCAGGCATGGAGGGTGGAGGCGGAGTCAGCGGAGGTGACACCGTTGCAGGTATTGCCGCCGATGGTGCCGATGTTGCGGATCTGGGGGCCGCCCACCTGATCCACAGCCTCGCCCAGAACGTTGATGTATTTCTGAATGATGGGATCTTTGGTGATGTGGGAGAAGCTGGTGAGGCTGCCGATACGGATGTTTTCGTTTTCGTCAATGGAAACGCCACGGAGTTCATCCAGCATGAAGATGGAAATCAGCTCCACACCGGCACGCTTACCCTCACGCATCTGAACCAGCACGTCGGAACCGCCGGCGATGATATGGGCTTCAGGATGCTCCAGGCGGAGACGGACGGCATCCGCTACGCTCTGGGACTCGTAATAGTACTTAATATCGTACATGGCTTAGTTCTCCTTTCTCCAGGGGTCGTTAATGAGGCCGGCCTCAGTAAAGTGCTTGAACAGCACATGGGGATTCATGGGCAGCTCGTTGATTGCTACACCCGTAGCGTTCATAATGGCATTACGGATAGCAGGAGCAACGGGGCATGTGGGGGGTTCGCCCAAGGACTTGGTGCCAAAGGGG
>JAZNVK010000331.1:0-6835 GCA_045592805.1 Faecousia sp. | reverse complement strand
AATTGGTAAAAACGGTAGATCCCCTGCTTTGCCCGATACATGGTCTCTACGCAGGGGGTGGCAGAGCCAAGCAGCACCAGCGCTTTGCTCTGGGCGCCACGGTAAATTGCCACCTCACGGGCATGATAACGGGGAGAATTTTCGGATTTATAGGTATGCTCCTGCTCCTCGTCCACGATGAGCAATCCCGGATCCTGCAGCGGTGCAAAAACCGCCGAACGGGTTCCCAGGACGACCCTGGCCTCTCCGGAGCGGATGCGTTTAAATGTATCGTAGCGCTCGGTGATGCGCAGGTTGCTGTGCAGCACGGCCACACGATCGCCAAAGTGAGCAGCGAAGAGTGACAGCAGCTGGGGGGTCAGGGCGATCTCCGGCACAAGGAGCATTGCCGTCTTACCGTCGGCCAGACAATCATAGATCAGGCGAATATAGACCGAGGTCTTGCCGCTGCCCGTAACACCGTAGAGCAGTGCAATGCCCGGATTTTCCTGCTTTCGTTGCTCTGACAGCCCTTCGTGGCAACGGCTTTGTTCCGGAGTCAGGATCAAGGGGCCGTCCAGCTTGGCAGGCTCCACCCGGCTGATGCGCAGACTCTCCTTCTGGGTAAAGCAGACATAGCCTGCCCGTTCCAGGGCATTGAGGGTCGCAGCATTCGCACCTGTAAAATAGCTGATTTCCTTGGCAGAGCACTCCCCTACGGTGGCCATCAGCTCCATTACCGCCGCCTGCATGGCAGCGGAGCGTTTCTTACGGGCGGCAAAATCCAGTGCCTCCTCCGTAGAAACCGTAAGCAGAACAATGCGTTCTGTCTTATCCCCCACCGCACGGCGGCGGTCGGTCTGCAGATGGAGCAGCTTTTTCTTCAGCAGGTAGTGCAGAGCCTTCTCCAGGGCATCATCTTCATACTGCTTGCGCAGCAGCTCTCCCTGTGCCTCGCCCCCCAGATCCTCGATGGTCTGCATCACTGCCAGGGCAGTCTTCTGACGGGAGATGGCCTCCCGCCAGTGTGGCTCACAGATAGAATAGCGTTCCTGCTCCCGAAACCAGACACCGGCAGGCAAAATTGCCTTTACCGCATCGTAAAAGGTGCAGAAATAGCGCTCCCGCAGAAAGGCGGCAAGGTGCAGCATTTTCTCATCCAGCAGGGGCTCCGGATCCAGCGCCTGCAGCACGGATTTCAGACCGGGGCGCTCCCTGTCCTCCAGGGACAGGACAATTCCCTCGGTCTGCTTATTGGCTCTTCCAAAGGGCACCAGCACCCGCTGCCCGGGCTGCAAATGCAGCTCGGCAGGAACCAGATAATCGTAGGGCTTGTCAATGGCGAAGATCGCCGCAGAAACCGCTATTTTCGCCAGCATTTACAGCCCTCCTTCGCCCTTTCTAAAAACCACAAACAGCGGTCGGACAGAAATTTTGTCATTCCGTCCTACCGCTATGTGATTCAATCTTCCAAAATAGAGGCGGAGAGCTTGCCCTCAGCCACCTCACGGATGGCCAGTGTAACCGGCTTTTCGATGAGGGTTTCGTTGTTTTCTTCGGCCTCGATGGAGATCTGGCGGGCGCGTCGCGCCACCACATTCACCATTAAGTATCTGCTGTCAATATTCTTCAGCAGGTCGGACATTGCGGGATATAACATTTGTTTATTCCTCCTTCTGTGGGATGTTTGTATATAAGCTGCGGCAGCCCTCGGCGGTCAGAATAGCCTGCACCTTATGTACTGCCTCATCCAAGCTGTCGTTGATGACGGTATAGGTATATTTTTTTGCCAGAGCGCACTCCCCGAATGCCTCCTGCAGACGGCACTCCATGCTCTCGGGGGAGGTGTCTCCACGTCCCTCAAGGCGACGGCGAAGCTCCTCAAAGGAAGGAGGGGCAATAAAGATGGAAACCGCATCGGGACGGCGCTTCATCACCTGCAGCGCTCCCTGTACCTCGATCTCCAGCACTACGCTGCATCCCTGTGCCAGGGCGGCATTGACCGCAGGCTCGGGAGTACCGTAGTAATTGCCGGCGTAGCTGGCATATTCCAGAAACTCGCCCTTTGAGATCATCTCCTCAAACTGCTCCTTGGAGATGAAGAAATAACTGACTCCGTCTACCTCGCCGGGGCGGATGGTACGGGTGGTTGCAGAGACAGAGAAGCAGAGATTGGGGTCATCCGCCATGATCCGCTTGACCACGGTACCCTTTCCTACACCGGAGGGGCCGGAGATAATAATAATTCTACCTTGCTTCATTCCTCTTCCTCCCGAAGTTCGGCAGCGTCCTGGCCGCCGTTGGATCGCTTGGCAATGGCCTCAGGGCTGATGGCAGAGAGGATCACATGATCCGTATCCATCACCAGAACCGCACGGGTCTTTCTGCCGAAGCTGGCATCAATGAGCATGGCACGGTCTTTTGCCTCCTGGATCAGGCGCTTGACCGGCAGGGAGTCGGGGCTGACCACCGTCAGCAGCCGCTCCGTGGAAACCAGATTTCCGTATCCGATATTGATCAGCGGCATATCACTCGATGTTCTGGATCTGCTCACGGATCTTCTCCAGCTCCGCTTTGATCTCTACCACGTTTCTCGCCTGCTCCAGGTCATTGCCCTTGGAGCCCACGGTATTTGCCTCACGGTTCATCTCCTGCAGCAGGAAATCCAGCTTCCTGCCCACAGCGCCGCCCTTGTCCAGCAGCTCCTCCATCTGGGACAGATGGCTGCGCAGACGGACGGTCTCTTCATCCACGGCTACCTTATCAGCAAAAATCGCTGCCTCGGTGAGGATGCGGGACTCATCGATGGTATGATTCTCCAGAACCTCACGCAGCTTGTTGGTCAGGCGGTTACGGTACTCCGCCACGGTGACGGCGCTGCGTGCCTCCACCCTCTCCACATAGCTGAGAATGGTGGCCTTGCGGGAGAGCAGATCGGCTGCCAGAGCTTCGCCCTCCTTGCGGCGCATGGCATTATAGGCTTCCAGCGCCTTGTTCACCACACTGAGGATATCGGCGGTATTCTGCGCCTCGTCCTCCTCCGCCTTCTCTACCACGAAAACATCGGGGAAGCGTGCCAGCGACACAGCGCTGATATCCTCCCGTACGGAATAATCGGCAGCGATACTGCGCAGCGCCTGGAGATAGCCCTCCAGGAGGGGGCGGTTCAGGCTGATATTGACATTTTCGCAGGCGGTGGTGTTGATGCTGATAAATACATCCAGCTTGCCACGGGAGACCGTCTGCTTCACTGCCTGCTTCACCGCCTCCTCTGCATAGGAGAAGGCACGGGGCATCTTCACATTGCAGTCCAGAAAACGGTTGTTCACAGAACGGAGCTCAACGGTGATCTCACGGTCACGGATGGTCTCTACGGCTCTGCCGTAGCCGGTCATACTATGGATCATTCTTTTATTTCCTTTCAGTGACAGCAGTCGCACAGGCAGTTCATGCACATCAGAGCAGAACACACGTCACACATGGTGCAATCGTCGCCGCCTGTATGCTGCTGGCGGTAAGTATAGGCAGCCTGACCACCCGCGGCACGGGCAGCATTGGCATATTCTGCATTATGGGGCTCCATATTGGCGGCAATGCGGAAATTCTGAGCGGCCTCATCCATCCAGCCTCTGCGCTGAGCAATGACACCGCGGAGGTAGTACCACTCTGCGCTGTGATTGGCGATGCCGTTGAGTCTGGCCTCAGCGCCGTCCAGATCACCCTGCTGGATCATGCGGCGCACCAGGGCAAACTCCGAAGCCGTGCCGCCGGTATAGCCGCTGCTGCGGCTCTGGTTCTGGTGATAAGAGCCGGAGGAATTGGCAGAAGCACCGCCCTTGGTCAGGGCATCGTAAGCCTCGTTGATCTCCTTCATCTTCTCCTGCGCCAGATCCGCCAGGGGATTATTAACGTAGTTATCGGGGTGGTACTTTCTGGCTAAGTCACGGTAGGCCTTTTTGATGACCTCCTCGGATGCGCCATAGGGTACACCCAGAACCTCATAGGGATCTTTCATGTTTCTTTCCTCTCTTACGGAAGGTGCCCTGTGCCACGCTGTGCAGCACCGCAGGCAAACCGTAATAAATGATATTATCCAGTAATTCGGTATTCTCCCCCGTCTCCAGCAATTCAAAGGCGGATGCCGCCATGCTGATAGAGGCATCGATGCTGTCCATCAGCTGCTGCTTGTCCTCGGCACGGAGATGACCGTCTTCCACGCAGTAGCGGTAGCGCAGGGGGTTATAGCGGTTTTTCTTCAAATCCTTGGGCAGATCCTCCAGCGCATCTGTCAGGTACAGGTAGCGCCCCACGTGGTACAGCAGCAGCTCCATGGGTCGCCGTCTGCGCTCCTGGGTAATGGAGGCGGCGCAGACCTTTAAAAGAGAGGCGAAGGTATCTGCCACACGGTCAATGCTGCCACAATGCGCCTGCTCCAGAGCGTACAGCTGCCTCAGGCAGTCCCGAAATGCCTGTTCCTCCATGGGACGCAGCCCCGCCGCCTTACGGTAGGCAGAACGGTAGAACAGCAAAGCCAGCTTTGCGCCCAACTTGGAGAAGAAGCCGCCGTCCAGAGCGGCGTCCTCCAGTTTCTGGCAGCCCAGGAGAATACACAGATCTGCCGCATAGGCCATGGTCTCATCGGTGGGCAGGCAGTTTTTCCTGCAGAAGGGGTTGGCTGGACAGAAGCAGCGTTCCATTTCCTGACCCTTCTGCTGCTGCAGGAGGAAGTACAGGAAGGTCATATCATAATTGACCAGGAAACGGGCACGAAAGCCGTAGCGCTGCTTCAGCCCGTGACACAGGCCGCAGTAGGCCGCCTTGTAACGATCCAGCTGCAGCGGAGAGAGCCTGTCCTTACGGGGAACGACATATCCAAACATACTTAATCTACATATCCGACAATTTTATAGTTGATTGGTCTTCTGCGAAGGGTTCGATCCAGGCAGACAGCCGGGAGCAAGCCAAGGGCAAAGCCTGCCACAGCGGCGGCATATGCCCAGGCACCCCAGGCACTTGCAAGGAAGTAACCCACCAGGAACAAAATCAGAGGCAGCAGATAGACCAGCACAGCAGCCTTGAGGACCAGAGAGGTTGCGGTGGAAACATAAACCAGATCGCCCTCACGGGCGCGGATCCGATTCTCCGCCGTGACCAGCAGGCTCTGCTGCACGGCACCGCAGCCGCCGCAGTTGCCGCAATCTCCGGAACAGGCACTCTGCCGCAATACCAACAGCTCCGCCCGATCATCGGGCAGCAGACGCAGCACCTTTGCCTTTTGCTCCATAGTTTAGTTGGACTCCTCCGGCTCGATCTCAATGACCTGCACCGTATAGGGTTCATTCATCACCGCAGCCTGCAGACCTTCGGGGATATAAACCGTCAAGGTCACAGTCTTGGTGGCAGAATCATAGTCCTTCACCATATCCGCCGTAATGCGGATATCATCAGCGGTCAGACCGCTGAGATCGGTGACCTTGCCCCGCACGCGGATGCTGACCTTCTGCTCACCGAAGCCCAACGTGTCCAGATGATCCAGACGCTCAATATCAGCACAGGCGATGGTAAACGCCTTGACCATGATACCGGTAAACTTCACGTTGACCCGAACAGAGGGCTCCGTACCACGGAAATTAACACCCTCGGGGAGCTGTGGCACGATGGTCCAGCTGTCGTTATTGGAAACCGTCGCCAGATCGATCTCTACGGCTGTCAGAGAGGACAGATTCTCCAGCGCCTCCTCGGAGCCGGTCACAGCAATAATGGGGGGATCAAAGCTAACCGTAACATCCTTGGCAGTGACACCGCCACCTTCCGTCAGCTTGGCGCTGAGCTTGATCTCCCGATACCGAAGCACGGGGACGTACAGATGCACGCTCTGCTCCGACATGGTAACATATTTACTGAATTCCGGCGTCAGGCCGTCCTCCGTCATCAGACGGTACTCGAATTCCCGATCGATAGACTCCGTCACCTGATCCAGATCGATGGTAACCACCGCTTCCTTCAGGTTGGCCAGCTCATCGGCAGGACCGCTGATGCCCACCGTTTCACGGCTGAGCACAACCTGATCAAGCAGAAATCCGTCAGGCAGCGTACCGATATGCTCCACACGGATGGGCAGCCGCAAATCATGAGTATAATCGCTGACATTCACCTTGACCTTGTTGCTGCTGGAGCTGACGATACCGATATCGCCGGAGGCCACCGTGGAGGGCAGATCCAGAGACCAGGTGATCTCGTAGTTCCCTGCACTGTCAATGCGGCTTAAGTCCGCAATGACCTCTGTATTGGAGCTGCTGAGCTGCTTCAGGTCGGAGCGTTTGCCGGAGAGTTCCAGAGAGATATACTGCTTCTCTCCACCTGTCAGCATCAGTCCCTTCCCCTCCAGAACGGTGAGATTGGCAAAGGTGACCGGGACATTGGTGATGGTCTTGGTATCCTCAGGGTTGATAACCGTTACAGCATAGACCCACAGACCGATGGATGCGAGAAGCGCCAATATAAAGGTGAGTAATTTATTATTCCGCATCGTTTTCATCCTTTGTATTCTTTCGGAAGATGCTCTTTTTCTTCTTCCGATCGTTCGTCTCCTGCTTGTCCTTCATTTCGAACTTTTTCTTGACCTTGCCCACAAGACCCTGCTGCTCATCGGTCTGGGGATCCAGCTCGTTCTTCAGTAGCTTCGCCAGGGTCTGAGGTGCGAGGTGACGCTTGAGCATGCCGTTGACCGCCACAGAGATGGTGCCGGTCTCTTCGGAGACGATGACCACCACTGCGTCGCTGACTTCACTCATACCCACACCTGCCCGGTGACGGGTACCCAGGTCTGCGCTGAGGCGATTGCTGTCAGAAAGGG
>JAZNVK010000330.1:0-1948 GCA_045592805.1 Faecousia sp. | reverse complement strand
ATCCGTTCCAAAAATGTTTCGATTATATGGGAATTTCGTGTAAAAACGGTAGTTTTTAAGGATGCGGATTGCCACGGCCACAAGTGGCCTCGCAATGACATTGCGTATTTGATACCTGATTCATAGCCTGAAAATCCTCCTAATACGGGAGCCTTTGGCTGCGGCAAACTGTTCGGCAAATTTCTGTTTGACGGACGAAAGAATCCAAATCCGTGCCGAAGGCACACCTCAGTTTTTAGTCCTTAGCTGTTAGTTATTAGTTCATAAACAGCCCGGCAAATTTCTGTTTGTCGGTAATTACATTCCAAATCCGTGCTGCAGGCATACCGTTCACTATTCATCTTTCACCCAAAGCCATGATCCCATCAATTTCTCATCAAAGGAGGTCTCAGCCATGGTCATCTATCTGGATCTGGTGGCAGTTCTGAATTTTCTGGTAGACGGCCTCCTGCTCTACGGCACGGCAAGGCTGGGGGCTGCAGCCATTCGCTGGCGACGGCTGCTTTTGGCGGCTGTGTTAGGCGCTGTCTATGCCGTGGCGGTGTATTTGCCGGGGCTTGCCTTCCTGCAAAGCCTCCTGTGCAAGTTGGCGGTGGGAACTGTGATGCTTCTAACGGCCTTTGGCATAAAACGCTCCACTCTACGGCTGGGAGCGGTCTTTGCTGCCCTGACTTTAGCCCTTTGCGGCGCTGTCTATGCGGTTGAGCTTCTGCGCCACGGCAGATTTTACTATCGGGAGAATCAATTATTTTTCCCGGTCAGCTTTTTTTCTCTTCTGCTGACAGCTTTGGCGGTCAGCCTGGCCTGCCGCCTCCTTTTGCCCAGGCTGAACCACGCTCCCAACAGTGTTCTTCCCCTGGAAATTGAACTTCAAGGTAAAAAAATCTCCCTCACAGCCCTGCGTGACAGCGGCAATACCCTCACAGATCCCATCACCGGTGACCCGGTGCTGACGGCCTATGCCGGTGCGGTAATTCCCTTGTTCCCGAAGGAATTGGCGTTAAAAGCCGCCGATTTCAGCAGCCCCATTGCCTTAATGGAACGTCTGCGTGCCTTTTCGCCCCGACTCATCCCTTATCGGGCGGTGGGGATCTCCAACGGCTTGCTGCTGAGCATCAATTGTCATATTACTATAAATAATAGAACAAGCTCCATGCCCCTTGCACTTACCCCTACCCCCTTGAGCGACGGCGGCGCTTATGATGTATTAATAGGAGGAATGTAAACCATGCTGCACCATCTTTTGACCTTGCCGAAACTCCTTGCCCTTCTGCTGCGAAATCCCGGAAAAATCATGTACATCGGCGGCGCAGACATCCTGCCCTCCCCTCTGAGCGCTCAGGAGGAGCAGCAGCTTCTGACCCGCTGCGAGGCAGGGGAGGAGGCGGCAAAGCAGTGCCTCATTGAGCGTAATCTGCGGCTGGTGGTCTACATCGCCCGCCGTTTTGAGAATACCGGTGTCCACATCGAGGATCTGATCTCCATCGGCACCATCGGCCTGATCAAGGCCATCAGCACCTTCAAAAAGGACAAAAATATCAAGCTGGCAACCTACGCCTCCCGATGCATAGAAAACGAAATACTCATGTATCTGCGGAAAAAGGCAAACTCAAACCAGACTCTCTCCTTTGAGGATCCCCTTAACACCGACGGAGACGGCAACGAGCTGCTCCTTTCAGACGTGCTGGGCAGCCGTGAGGACAGCATAATGGAATACGTGGAGAGCGTTTCGGAGATAGCCGCCCTCAACAAGGCCGTGGACGCCCTCCCCCCAAGAGAAAAGCAGATAACCGCCCTGCGATATGGGCTCAACGGCAAACGGGAATACACCCAAAAAGAGGTGGCCGACGCCCTCAATATCTCCCAGTCCTACGTTTCAAGACTTGAAAAAAAGATACTCAACAAGCTGAAAAGAGAGCTTGAGAATGCCTTTTGATAACGGAATGAG
>JAZNVK010000329.1:0-4117 GCA_045592805.1 Faecousia sp. | reverse complement strand
CTCCTAAGACCGCTTGGCCTCCGACTTGTAGAAGAAGTACAGCTCCGTGCCGGCCTCTGCGCTGATGCCAAAATTGCCTTTATCAAAGGTCAGATATCGGCCATTCACGTCACTCTTCATAATGAAGGTGTTTTCCGTTGTGCCGGGGGTGAAGGAGAAAATGGCGTTTGCCGCGCCGCTGGTGACGCTGATATAGGCATTGCCCAAGTGCAGGCAGTAGCGGTTTTCGGGTTCGTGGAAGCCAACGCCCGTCCAGGTAGAACTGCCCGAGGTGTAGCTGCGCTCTTTTGTGCCGAAGATGACATAGTCATAAGGATCCAAAATGGTGTTGTTGCTGACAAGCACTACGGAACCTGCAGAGGTGGGTGCGTAGACATTTTTGGTGGTCAGGGCATACCATGCGCGGGTAGAGTCGTCGTAGGCGGCAATGATGTACTTGTTGCCCACTGTGGGAGCGGTGGTGGACAGGATCCAATCGCCGTAACCGAAGGGATTGCCGCAGTTATCGCAAATGTAGTTCTCGTCCAGATCGATGTGGTCCGTGGCCGGGGTCGGATCGGCTGTGTAGCTGTCGCCGCAGACACAGGTGTAGGTGGTGTAGCCATCCTCCGTGCAAGTGGGGGGAGTCACCACGGCGGTGTAGCTGTGGGTATGCACTTCGTCGGTAACTTTGGCATAGAACTGTACGGCGAAGAGTGCCTCGGAGGAGATGTTATAGTAAGCGCTCCAGTAGTTTCTGCTGCTGTACCACTCCAGATAGTAGCCACTGCGGCCTACATTTCCAACGTAGAAGGCATCGGCAGTGGTGGGAGCGGCGGTGATTGTCCAGGTATTGTTGGCTTTGTCCAGGGGCATGCTGGTATAGACGGTGTCCATGGAGAGTTTGCTGCCGGAGGCAGTGGAGAAGGTATAGTTGCCGTCGGCATTAATGCCCACGGTCCAGACGATATCCTCGGCAGGATTGGTGATTACGCCGTCGGTGGGAGTTACATCGACGCCTGTGTTGTAGAATCCTGTGTAGATGGAGGACAGCGCCTTGTTGTAGGAGACGTTGACAATGACGACCTGATCACCGCCGGAGAGGGAAGTGGTCAGTACATAGCAGTCATCGCCCAGAGTGGCACCGCAGTTGGTACAAACGTTGCCCACGTAGTTATGACCCAGAGCAGCGACGGTGCTGTCAATGTAGGAATCGCCGCAGAGGGTGCAGGTGTGGGTGGTGTAGCCATCCTCGGTGCAGGTGGGGGCGGTGACCACAGAAGTGTAGCTGTGGCTGCAGGCGTTGCTTAAAACGGTGGTATAGTAGGTGGTGTAGCCGGAAGTATAGGTATAAAGCGCGTAGAGCGTGGTACTTGCTGTGGGGGTGTAGCTGTTGCCGGCGTAATAGACCGTGGGTCTTGTGGTGCTGTCTGTAACAGAGGCGGTGACCCAGCCCAGGAAGCTGTAGCTTTGAGCGGTTGCGGTGGGGGTACCGGTGGGGGTAGGCAGGGTGATGCTCTCGCCTGCGTAGGTGCTGAGGCTGCCCTGGCTGACTCCTGCGGGAACGGAGAAGTGAACGGTGTAGGAAGTGCGTGCCTGGAAGTTGATACGGACGGTGCAATCGGAGGAGGGCGTTACCGTAAATACATTGCCGTTTCGGGTCACGGTGGCAGTGCCGGAGGTGACGGTATAGCCGCTGACCTCATAGCCGGTCTTGGGAGTGGCGGTGATGGTATAGCCGTTGACAGAGACCGTGCCGTAAGCGCTGTTGTTGGATGTGGCAGTTACGGTGTAAGTGGGTGTGCTGCCACTGTTGCTTGCTTCCCCGGAGGGGGTAGCGTAATCGGCGGGAACGTCCTCGTTGAAGATCAGCCAGGCAAACTCGGGATAGTCGATGAAGACATTGCGGTTGCCCTGGAAGTTCTCGACCTGGTCGTTACGGGCCATCTCCCATTCGTCCACGGGGTCAATTTCCATCCACTGCAGCAGGGTCTCCAGACCGTCAATGGCACGGGTGCCGTTGTTGGTGCTGTCATCGGAGTCCATGGTGGGGAGTTTGGAAGTAGAGACATTGGTGTAGAGATTGGGCTGACCCCAGCGGCAGTAGACATACAGCAGAATGCGGGCCACGTCGCCCTTGATGTTATCCCGAACCTCCAGCATGGAGCTGCCGGTCCAGATCACATCTACCCCGTTGACTTGATAGGCATTGCCGGTGGAGGCGATATTGCCGAAGGTATTGTTGCTCTTGGCGCTGTTAACACCGCCGATGGAGGGACGCAGATGGTGCAGGTCAGCGCCGCCGTTGGTCTCGTAATAAGAGGCATTAGACTTGGGCCAGACGTGCTCACGCTGCATATTGGCCGTGCCGTAGCTGTCGGCGCTGATGTCAGTGTAGAAATACTGATACTGGGAGGCGCTGCCAACGGAGTCGGTATAGTCCCACAGGTAGCTCAATTCGTCACTCTGTTCACCGGAGGGGTTATAGCGGCTATAGACCGTATGGGTATTGGTCATGAGGGTCTGCAGCGCGGTGTAGAGGGGGTTATTCTGGGTGGTTGCCCAGCTGTCCGTGGGGGAGGACACACCGCTGAGAGCAGAGAGCCTGTCGTAGGTATAGGAGCCGGTGTAATATGCCTCTGCCTGATCGGAGAGGGCGGTGCATACCCGGTGACGGGTGGCGGTATTGTGGCTGAGAGTTCCGGTGACGGCAAAAACCGTCATTGCAGAGAACAACGACAGAACAATCGCCAGAGATAGGATCAGAGAGAAAACTCTGCGAAATCCCTTTCGTTTCATAGGAATAGTTCCTCCTTTTATGTATTATGCCGTGGTTATTTCATTCCATATTCATAAAAATTATACTATACTCCATATAATTATTCAATACGAATATTCTTCAGGATGACGTGTTAAAAGAATGTCGGGAGAAAAAAGAAATTTTCGACAGATTGATTGCATTCAGCCGGGAAGTATGATAAAATTTTTATAAGAATTCCTCTGATAAGCGCGGTGACGCAGGGGAACAGAAATGGAGATGACACGATGAAGCATCTTAGAAAATACATGATTCGTCTGTTTGTAGTGACGATCCTTCTTCTGGGGCTGCTCTCTGCTACGGCAACGGCGGCTATGGTAGATCCTGTTCAATGCAATGTGATCTTCCATGAAGGGCAAAAGCCGACCTGTACGGAGGCGGGTGTGCTGGACTACTTCAGCTGTGCTGACCCCACCTGTGAGCACTTCGGCAAAATGTTTGCCGATGAGACGCTGACCATAGAACTCCACGATCTGACCGCAGCACCTACCGGCCACGTGAACACTACTACTACCACCGTGGATGCTACCTGCACCGAGAATGGTTCCGTCACCGTCACCTGTGACGCCTGCGGTGAAGTTCTCTCCACTGAGGTTATCGAGTCCACCGGCCACGACTACACCTACACCAACAACGGCGAGAACCATACCGTCGGCTGTTCCAACGGCTGCGGCTACAGCGCCACCGAGGATCATACCTACGTAAACGGCAGCTGCGTCTGCGGCGCTGAGGAAGTCGTTATTCCCGCAGAGCCCACGGAGATCGCTATCAAGATCGGTCATACCGTCAGCTTCGACTCCGACCTGAAGATGAACTACCGTATCAAGTATACGGATCTCGCTGCTGCCGTCCCCAATTACACCATGGAAGGCGCGTACCTGACCGTGGAGAAGGATCGCTATCCCAAGGGCGGCGGTGCCATGACCGTGGAAACCGTTACTCTGTACCCCGACCTCACCACCGATCCCACCCGTGTGCTCTTCAGCCTCCCCGGCATCCAGTCCGTAGAAATGGGCAGCGAGCTGAGAGCAGTGCTGCATTTCTTTGATCAGGATGGCAAGGAGTATTACACCCCCGTTGACGCATACTCCATGCTGGCTTATGGCGAGCTTTGCTTCAACACCTATAACACCGGCAAGGATGGCTTGCTGTTCACCATGCTCATTGACTGCCTGAACTACGGTGCAGCCGCCCAGGCCCACTTCGACCGACGTGCAGATGAGCCGGTCTATGCCGGTCTGGATGCCTATCAGCAGTATGCAAGCACCCAGCTGTCCGCAGAGCTGACCGATGTGAGAACCTACGTGGATAACGACCGCA
>JAZNVK010000328.1:0-7536 GCA_045592805.1 Faecousia sp. | reverse complement strand
ATGGGTGTGATTTAGGCGGGAATAGCATCTGACGGGTGCGATTTAGATGCGAACAGCGTAATTTGTTGCTGTGAGTTTTCAAAAAATCCGCCATATCCACTTACAACGTGAATTAGGTGTAGTTTTTAGAGGTGCCCATCTATTTGACTCAATTTTTAATCCCGTCGGCGCTGCCGACACCACCATCATTCACCATTCGCTATTCGTCATTCACCGGTACAGCCTCGCTGATTGAACCTTTTTGAGAAAGGGGGTGCAGATTCCGATGGAACATATTCATATTGCTGAGGGCGCAAGGGCGCTCCTGCAGCAGCTGAATGCGGCCGGCTTTGCCGCCTATGCTGTGGGCGGCTGTGTTCGGGACAGCCTGCTGGGGCAGGAGCCTAAGGACTGGGATATCTGCACCTCTGCCCTGCCGGAGCAGATCATGGAGGTCTTCTCCGAGCTTCATTGCATCCCCACGGGGCTGGCCTACGGCACGGTCACCGTCCGTTACGAGGGCGAGAGCTATGAAGTCACCACCTTCCGCAAGGAGCTGGGCTATTCCGACAGCCGTCACCCCGATGGGGTGCGCTTTCTCAACTCTCTGAAAGAGGATCTGGCACGGCGGGATTTTACCGTCAATGCCATGGCCGCCGATCAGAACGGTCAGGTTACCGATTTATTTGGTGGAAGGGCAGATCTGGAACAGGGTCTGATCCGCTGCGTGGGTGAAGCCCGGGAGCGATTTGCCGAGGATGCGCTTCGGATGCTCCGCGCCCTGCGTTTTGCCGCCCGATTTGGCTTTTCCATGGAAGAAAAAACCGCCGAGGCCATTCACGAACAAAAGGAACGCCTCCTGCACGTAGCGCCGGAACGGCTTCGAAAGGAGCTCAGCGGCCTGCTCTGCGGCAGGGATGCCGTCCCCATTCTGGATCGCTTCTCCGACGTAGTTTTCCTGCTGATCCCGGAACTGGCGGACAGTAAGGGTTTTCGCCAGTTCAATTATCACCACGCCCTGGATGTCTGGCAGCACAGTCTGCTGACCCTATCCTCCATTCCGGCCACGGAGCCCCTGCGTCTGGCCGCCCTGCTCCATGACATCGGAAAGCCCTCCTGTTTTCACTTTGACAAGTATTTAGTGGGACATTTTTACGGCCACGCCAAGCTCAGCTGTGCCTATGCCCAGCGAATCCTGCGGCGGCTGCGCTATGACAACGACACCATTGACACGGTCTGCACCCTGATCCGCTGTCACGACACGCCCCTGATGCCCCGTCCAAAAGATGGGGGCAGCAGAGAAAAGACCCTGCGCCGCCTTTTAGGCAGGCTGGGACAGGAACGGCTGCTGCAGCTGATCGAGCTGAAGCGGGCTGACCGCTTGGGCAAGGGAAATGTGGATGCCGCCCAGGTGGATGCGCAGATTAACGAGATTCGGGCGCTTCTTCAGGGAATTCTGGAACAGGCGCTCTGTGTCCGCCAGGATCAGCTGGCCGTAAACGGACGGGATCTGATGGCTCTCGGCATGGCTCCCGGGCCGGAAATGGGGCAGCTGCTGCGGCAGATGCTGGATGCCGTCATTGAAGGTGACTTAAACAATGACAGAGAGGTTCTTGTCGAATTTGCACAAAAGCATATAGCCGAATTACAAAAGCATTGACACTTTCAACAAGATATGCTATGATATGGCAATGACACAAAACGAAACGACAGGAGGAACCCCTATGAACACCTTCCTTATCAAGGGTGACCTGTGCTTTAGTGAAGATCCCTATCATATTCGACTCTGCCCCGACGCCTATCTGCTCTGCGAGAACGGCCTTTGCAAGGGCATCTTCCCCCAGATTCCGGAGCAGTATAAGAACCTGCCTTTGAAGGACTACAGCGGCAAAATGATCATCCCCGGCATGTCCGACCTGCACGTCCATGCGCCTCAGTTCTCCTACCGTGGTCTGGGCATGGATATGGAGCTGCTGGACTGGCTCAACACATATACCTTCCCCGAGGAGTCCAAGTATACCGACCTGAGCTATGCGGATCTGGCTTATCAGCAGTTTGCCGATGCCCTGCGCCGCAGCACCACCACCCGTGCCTCTGTTTTTGCCACCGTCCACAACCCCGCCACGGAGCTGCTGATGGAGAAGATGGAAGCCAGCGGTCTGATCAGCTGTGTGGGCAAGGTCAATATGGATCGCAACTGCCCCGACTACATCCGTGAAAAAAGCGCTGCCGCCTCTGTTGCCGCTACAGAAGAATGGGTTTGCCGTACCAAAGACCGTTTCCAAAACACCAAGCCCATCCTGACTCCCCGTTTTATCCCCACCTGCAGCGACGAACTGATGAAAGGTCTGCGCAGTCTGGTGGAGAAGTATCACGTCCCCGTCCAGAGCCACCTCTCCGAGAACTTCGGTGAGATCGCCTGGGTCAAGGAGCTCTGCCCCGGGGCAAAAAACTACGGCGATGCCTATGACCGCTTCGGTCTCTTCGGCGGCGACCATCCCTGCATTATGGCGCACTGCGTCCACTCCGATGCAGAGGAACAGGCGCTGATGCAGAAGAACGGTGTCTTTATCGCCCACTCTCCCCTGTCCAATACCAACATTGCCTCCGGCGTTGCCCCCGTCTCTGCCTATATCAAGGGCGGCTTGAACGTCGGTCTTGCCTCCGACGTGGCCGGCGGCGACTCCGAGAACCTGCTGCACTCCATCGTCGGTGCCATCCGTGCCTCCAAGCTCCGCTGGCGACTGCTGGATCAGGAAGTGAAAACCCTGTCTGTGGATGAGGCCTTCTATATCGCTACTCTGGGCGGCGGCCGCTTCTTCGGTAAGGTGGGCAGTTTCCTGGAGGGCTATGAGTTCGATGCCGTCGTCCTGGACGACAGCACCATCGTCCATCCCCAGGAGCTGAGCCTCCGCGCCCGTCTGGAGCGCAGCCTCTACCTGGCCGACGACCGCCACATCAAAGCAAAATTCGTCAAGGGCAATCAGCTGTTCTGATGATCTCCTGCTACAGGTATCACGAGACCGATCCGTTTTCGGATCGGTCTCTTTCTATATGATAAAACTATCACCAATATTAATCACTATCTTCGACTTCTTCATTGCCGTTTTGACAAATTGATAAGCTCCACCCCAGGAATGCGTAATGTAGGCTACAATGTAATCTGACTGCTGAAGCAGCCACTGATTCCTCCACGAGATCGCATAACGAGGATGAACAAATTCAATTCCTTCCGGAACCATAGTCTCAGAGAACAGCTCCTTCCCATTCTGTTTGACGGGAAGATAAGCCAATACAACTGCGTACCTAATTCCAGGATATCTCCCGCTCAACTCCTGCAGGACGCTCCGAACGATCGCATCAAATCTCCCTTGGTTTCCGACATAAAAAACATCAACACCATAGTCGGTGATCAACTGTTCCAAAACTCCCCTCAGCTTTTCTCGCACCGAGCTCGGGCAATCTCGATGCCCGAAAAATGTACATATCGGCATAATTTCACCCCTTTTGGGTTATTTTAACTCAAAAGGGGTAATCTTTTCAAGTACAAATCGGTATCATTTTATTTGAGGAGAGGTGATACCTGTGACTGTAGGTGAAGCTGTGCGGCTGAGGATCCTTCAATTATGTCAGGAACGGAATATTTCCATTAATAAGCTGAGCGGTATCAGCGGCGTTACCCAATCTACTGTGAACAATATTGTCAGCGGCAGGAACAACAGTACCACGGTATCTACCATTCAAAAGCTTTGCGACGGGCTTGGCATTACGATCAATGCTTTCTTTTGCTCTGAGTTGTTTGACCGACTGGAGCAGGAGATCAAATAATATCAAAATACTACCCTCATAAGCAACGGTAAGCGCTGCTTATGAGGGTAGTTTTTTTCTCGTTATGGGTTGCAGGTTTTACAGGGGTCGTAGCCCTGGTCGATGAGGGCTTGGCGGGTGCCGGTGTATTCCTCACGGTTTTCATCTTTGATGGAGGCGGCACCGGAGCAGCCGGGCAGGTGGAATTTCTTGGAATTGACATTGAGAATATAGGTCTGCACCTGCTCCGTGATCTCGACCGGTTCGTCAGCGGTGGAGGTCAGGGTGCTCCCGCCGGTTGTGTAGTCGATGGTGATCCCAGGCTGCACATTATAGACATAGACATGGAAGCAGATGCCCTCGCCCTTGTCCTCCACAGACCATGCCTCCATACGGACACCTCTGGCCAGCAGCTCCCTTCCCTCAAAGATGGGCCTCACACGGTAGAGCACATGGTTCCCGGTTTCCCTGATGTAATCCGCCACCATGTCCTCAAAGGGCAGCATACCCTCCACATTGAGATAACGGGTGCCGGTGATGAGATTCTGCTCATTGGCGTTCTCGCCGGTGAGCTGGTAGCCGATGAGATGGCAGCGGTTATAGAGATATTTTCCGTCCACAATATCGTATTTCACCGTATGCCAGCCCGTTGGCTTCACCTGACCGATGCTGCCACGCTCTTCCGTGGGCATCAGCTCCGGTCCGATGCAAGCCTCTGCCACACCGCAGCGCCCCAGGGCATCCAGAGGCGCATAACGTTCGTATGCCTCGGCAGAGAGCTCCTGCCCCGCAAAGTCCGGGGTATTGCCGTTGAGAACGACAAAGGGTTCGCCGGAATAGGGCGGGATCTGATCCGGTGTGATGATGGTGGTGGGAAGGGTCTGGGGCTGCGTTACCGTAAAGGTACAGGCGGAAAACAACAGGCACAGCAGCAAGGGAAAGATCAATTTCTTCATGGCAAATACCTCTCCAGGGTGATACAGGCATGGGAATGGCCTTGGAATTCCTCCCGTTCTGCCAAATGTCCGAAGGTCTCGGGGGAGAAACGGCGGTCAGCGGGATAGACCTTGTCCCAGCGGAAAACGATCAGCTCCTCTGCCCCGGACAGCAGCCCAAGGGGTTCCAAGGTTTCCACAAAACAGAACTCCCCTTCTCCGGCGAGGTCGGCAAAATTGTCCGCCACCCGGATATTGGGGGCAGCTTCTTCAAACTGCCTTGCGGAATAGGCATTCATCCACAGGGGACGGTCTCCCGTCAGCTCCAGCAGCCGCTGCCGCAGGAGGCGATCCTTACTCTGGCGGCGGTGGTTAAAGCCGATGCCGCCTCTCTGATCCAGACATATCACTAAAATCATAGTCTTAATAAGACAGCAGGGCAGCCTTTGCAGCAGCCAGGAAGCCGGGGCGATCTAAATGCAGCAATACCAGAGCGTTCTTTTCCGGGGCGTTGCGGTCTACATAGGTTTTGCCCAGGGTAATGGGGTCAGAGATCTCCACGTGGACATGAGCCTTCTCACCGGAGAACAGCTCGGGATGCGCCAGATACAGCAGAGGGCAGGTATCGTGCTGGCAGATGCCCGGAAGGTCTGCCTCCAGGTTTTTGCCCAGGAGCACACCGCTGCTCTCGTGGATAAAGCGGGTGACGGGTGTATTGGCAGCAGCCAGATCCTCCAGATCCCCGGCGGTGAGGTAGGCACCGTGGGTCATATCCAGAGGACACATAACCAGCGGAATGCCGGAGTCGCAGACCATCTGCACCGCCTCGGGGTCGGCATAGACATTATACTCCGCATAGGGCGTGCAGTTGCCGCCGGAGGCAGAGCCACCCATGAAAACCACCTGCTTGAGATACTTGGGCAGGTCGGGATAGCGCTGCAACGCCGTAGCCAGGTTGGTCATGGGGCCGATGGTCACCAGAGTCAGCTCGCCATTCAGCGCTTTCGCGGTCTCGTAGAGGGCATCCCACATGACTTTCTCCTCCGCAGGACGGATGGGCTGAGGAAGAACCGCACCGCCCAGACCGTCCGGTCCGTGGAACTCCGAGGCATCGTGGTAGTCACGGCACAGGGGCTTGGCTGCGCCACGGTAGACAGGGGTATTCGCGCCTGCCAGCTGCAGGACTTTCAGGGTATTGGGCGTGCTGATCTCCAGATGCACATTGCCGGAAACGGTACTGATACCCACGATCTGCAGCGCCGGAAGTCCATGGGCAACCAGCAGCGCAAAGGCATCATCAGTGCCCGTATCGCAATCGATCCAAAGCGGGATTCTATTCATTCTGCTGCCTCCTCAAATAAGATCTTTTTTCTATTGTAATCCATGATAAAAATTTTGTCAATCTCTTGCAATTGGGCAGCACAAGGAATATAATGTAGCCAAATTCTACCAAAGAGGTGAACTGCTGTGAAAGCATTTCTCGCACGCAAGAAAATCAATCTTTCCTGGCACAACTACTTCGTCACCGCCATGGGCGCCATGGCACAGGGTCTCTTTGCCTCCCTGCTGATCGGAACCATTCTGGGTACTGTAGGCAACTGGACGGGCTGGGCCTTTCTGAACGACATTGCCGCCTTTGCCAAGAACAACTACGTGGTGGGCGCAGCCATCGGTGTAGCCGTGGCAGCAGCCCTGAAGGCGGAGGGTCTGGTGCTCTTCTCCTGCGCCGTGGTGGGTGCCATCGGCTATGTGATGGGTGCGGATATCACCACCGCCGAGGGTGTGATCTCCTACACCGCAGGGCCTGCCGGTTCCTTCCTGGCGGTTCTGGTGGCCTGTGAGCTGGGCAAGATCGTCAGCAAGGAGACCAAGGTGGACATCCTGGTCACCCCCATTGTGACCATCCTGGTGGGCTTCGGCATCTCCGTGCTGCTCTGCCCCCTGATTGCCTATGGCATGTACTACTTAGGCGACTTTATCAACACCACCACCCAGCTGCATCCCTTCTTTATGGGTATCATTGTCGCCGTTGTGGTGGGCATTCTGCTGACCCTCCCTGTCAGCTCTGCGGCGATCTGCGCTATGATCGGCATCTCCGGCCTGGCCGGCGGCGCTGCCACGGCAGGCTGCTGCTGTCAGATGGTGGGCTTTGCGGTTATGAGTTTCCGTGAAAACCGCTGGGGCGGTCTCACTGCCCAGGGTCTGGGGACCTCCATGCTGCAGATGGGCAATATCATCAAGCGGCCGGTGATCTGGCTGCCTACCATTCTCTCCTCCGCCATTGTTGGCCCTCTGGCCACCTGCGTATTCGGCATGGTCAACGAGGGTGTGTCTGCCGGCATGGGTACCTGCGGTCTGGTTGGCCCTCTGGGCGTGATCACCGCCACGGGCAATATGGACTGGTTCAGCTGGCTGGGTCTGATTCTGGTCTGCGTGGTTCTGCCCGCCGGCCTGACCTTACTCTTCAGCGAGCTCATGCGCAAGCTGGGCTGGATCCGCCAGGGAGATCTGAAGCTGGATCTGTAAATAACGAATAACGAATGACGAATAGTGAATAACGGAGGTATCGGCAGCGCAGCTGTCAGCGACGAAGGAGCGCTACAGATGCGGCGTACCCCTTGCGGGTGCTACGCCGATGGATTGAAAATCAGTGCCGGAGGCACACCTGGTTCTTAGTTCTTAGCTGATAGTGGCAAAAAGCGACCCCGTCCGATTGATGGGCGGGTTCGTTTTATGCGCAAAGTGCAGGTGTATACGGAGAATTTGTGATGAATGATGAATAGTGAATGGTGAATGGCGAAGGTATGCGCTTTGC
>JAZNVK010000327.1:0-3989 GCA_045592805.1 Faecousia sp. | reverse complement strand
GCGCTTCAAGTATTCTTGCTGTTCTTCGCTCAGGTAGATTTCTTTACTCATATGGTATCACCACATCCCCTTCTCATGATGATTCTATTATACCATATAGTTCTTCAAAAGTAAAGTATTAGTATTAACGGAGTACTACGGAGTTGATTGCCGGTGCGGTGGGTTTCGGCGCGCCCGGTGGTCGCGCCCTACGGTGGTAATTGGCAGTGCATCCAACAGACCGGCAAATTTCTGTTTGACGGAAAATATTTTCCAAATCCGTGCCGGCGGCACACCTTCGTTTTTAGTTCTTAGCCCTTAGTTGTTAGTTCCCATACAGACCGACAAATTTCTGTTTACCGGTTTGCCAGCCGTTATGATGCAAATTATTAACAGGGCTCCTCTAAAAACTAAATTTCGAGCGGATGCGCAAAAATTTTGGCTCAAATTTTGTGTTAAAAATCGCAGGAATACTGGATGTATTTCAAGATTTTTATAAGCAAAAGTTGGGGCAAAAGATTGGGCACTTCGCCGGAAGAGAGTTTTTAGAGGTGCCCAATAATATTTGAGAGGAAGCTTCCTTGACAGGGGAGTGATTTTGCTATACTATATTTGTAAAACATATATGGAGGTGCTGTTGTGAATAAGAAGATTTTGTGCTGTTTACTTGTCGCACTCTGTGTGCTTATGTTGTTTTCGGCCTGTGGCAGATCGGAAGAGCCGGAGGGAGCATCTCAAAACGTAAATGAAGGCGGAAATTCGACGATGCCCTATATCTCGACCCTACATGAGGACGATTCCTACACCTTTGCAGACAGCAGGGGAAACATCCTCTATTCGTCCCCGTTCCAGAAATATCTGCCCCGTGAGCTTCAGGTTTCTGACCATGTTTATCAAATCACCTTCTCTTCCGGCCCGAGCCTTTCCCTTCGATACTCCTTTTTCTACGATGCGGAACAAGAAGTGATTTCCGAGATTTACGATTATGTGTTGGGCTCTGACGGGGAGTATGTTGTCTGCGGCAGCTATCAGGACGGTCAGTGCCGGATCGTGGTCTCTAACATCTTTGACCCCGATGTCTACAGCAAGACCTACGTTCTGAACAATACCTCCACGGTGGTTGATTTTGCCTCCGGCTGCGAATTCCGGGCCGATGGCAACGCCGTGGTCACTTATCTGGTGGGAGAGGATTATGAGGAAGCGACCCTGGCCGTGGAAATTCCATAAATCTACATAACAGAAGCAGCGCTGCGAATTACCGCAGCGCTGCTTTTGTATGTTCTTACTTGTAGATGATGGACTCGGCATAGCGGGTGGCGATGATGCCTTCGGGCTCGCCGGTCTTCTTGGACTCGGAGAGGATATGCTCGATGGAGTTGTAGATATTGTCCACCTTGGCCAGAACCGCTTCCTTGTTGTAGGGGCCGTCCACCTCGGCTGCTGCGTTGATCACGCCGCCGCCGTTGATGACGAAGTCGGGAGCGTAGTAGATGCCGCGGGCCTTCAGAGCCAGACCGGAAGCATCGTCCAGGATCTGGTTGTTGGAGCCGCCGGCAACGGCCTTGCACTTCAGCATGGGGATGGTCTTGGGGTTCAGGATAGCGCCCATGGCATTGGGGGAGAAGATGTCGCACTCCTGGCTGTAGATCTCCTCGGTGGGGACGATGATGGCGCCGAATTCGTCGGCGGCACGCTCAGCGGCGGCTTTGTTGCTGCGGTTGGCAACGATCAGCTTGGCACCGGACTCATGGAGCAGACGGCAGAGGTCATAGCCCACCTTGCCCAGACCCTGGACAGCGATGGTCAGACCTTCCAGAGAGTCCGCATCCAGAGCGACCTTGGCGGTAGCCTTGATGCCCTGCCATACGCCACGGGCGGTGAAGGGGGAGGGGTCGCCGCTGTTCTGGGGCAGACCGCAGATGTGCTTGGTCTTGCGGAGCATGACCAGAGCATCGTCGCAGGTGGTGTTCACGTCCTCGGCGGTGATGTAGTCGCCGCCCAGATTGTTGACCGCCTCACCGAAGGCTTCGAACATGGCCTCGGTCTTCTGGGAGGGATCGGCAATGATGACACCCTTGCCGCCGCCATGGGGCAGACCGGCAACAGCATTCTTGTGGGACATGCCGCGGCTCAGACGGAGGACATCGAAGAGAGCATCGTCAAAGGATGCATAGGGGAACAGACGGCAGCCGCCGATGGCGGGACCCAGGTTGGTGTTGTGCACAGCGATGATGGCCTTCAGACCGGCCTTCTCGTTGTTGATGAAGAGAACCTTCTCGTGGCGATAGTTTACCATTTCAGTCATAGCGTTCATAAGATTTACCTCCGTTAATTATTTGTATTCCTTGCCCATCTGCAGCGCCTTGGCATTTAGCTCTACCAGGGCGGCCTTGCTGGGGGGAACCAGTTTGTTGATAACTGCATCTGTACCTTCAAAGGACAATTCCGGTGTATTTTCCAGCAGATTGCCCAGGAGGATCATGTTGGCCAGGGTGGGGATCCCGGCATCGTTTGCCATTTTGGTGGCGGGGACATAGTGGACGGTGACATCGCTGCGCTTGACCTGGCGGGCGATCAGGGTGGAGTCCACAAAGATCTTGCCGCCGGGGGCAACGGCATCCTCGAATTTGTCCAGGGAGGGCAGATTCATGACCATCAGCACATCGGGATGGGAGATGATGGGAGAGCCCACGGGGGAGTCGGAGAGGATCACGCTGCAGTTGGCGGTGCCGCCACGCATCTCAGGACCGTAGGAGGGGAGCCAGGATACCTGCTGATCCTCCAAAAGACCCTTATACGCCAGGAACTTACCTGCAAAGAGAATGCCCTGGCCGCCGAAGCCGGCAATGACGATCTGTAAGCTGCTCATCACTTGCCCTCCTTTGCGCTGCGGTCTTTGTAAACGCCCAGAGGATAGTAGGGGATCATCTTCTCATCGATCCACTCCAGGGCCTTCTGGGGTGTCATGCCCCAGTTGGTGGGGCAGGCGGAGACGACTTCCACCAGAGAGAAGCCCTTGCCCTGTACCTGATTCTCAAAGGCTTTTCGGATGGCCTTCTTGGCGGCATTGACGTTCTTTACGTTGTTGACCGCCACTCTGGCCAGATATTCGGGGCCTTCCAGCTGGGACAGCATCTCGCAGATCTTCACGGGGTAGCCACAGTGGTTCACGTCTCTGCCGTAGGGAGAGGTCTGGGTGACCTGACCGGGCAGGGAGGTGGGGGCCATCTGGCCACCGGTCATGCCGTAGATGGCATTGTTGACGAAGATCACGGTGATATTTTCGTTACGGGTGGCGGCGTGAACGGTCTCGGCCATGCCGATGGAGGCCAGGTCGCCGTCGCCCTGATAGGTAAAGACGATGTTCTCGGGGAGAGCACGCTTCAGGCCGGTGGCCACAGCGGGGGCTCTGCCGTGGGCGGCTTCCACCATGTCGCAGGAGAAATAATCATAGGCCATAACGGCGCAGCCCACAGGGGCGACACCTACGGTGCGGCCTTCAATGCCCAGATCGTCAATGGCTTCCGCCACCAGACGGTGGATAATGCCGTGGGTACAGCCGGGGCAGTAGTGCAGCGGCACATCGGTCAGGGCATGGGGTTTCTGGAATTTGATACTCATTTGGCACCTCCTGCAAGCTCTCTCAGATGGGCAAGCACCTGCTCGGGAGAGGGGATCATGCCGCCCACACGGTTACACAGGGTCACAGGCTTCTTGCAGCCGGTGGCGAGTTTGACATCTTCGATCATCTGACCCATGCTCAGCTCTACGCTGACGAAGGCCTTGACCTTGTCGGCTGCCTCTGCAAAGGGCTTGACGGGGAAGGGCCACAGGGTGATGGGACGGATCATGCCTACCTTGATGCCCTCGGCACGGGCGGCCAGTACGGCATTCTTGGAAACACGGGCGGCAATGCCAAAGGCAGCCACGCAGTACTCCGCATCCTCCATCAGGAAGGACTCGTACATGGTCTCCTTCTCTTCGATGATCTTGTAGCGCTCATAGCGCTC
>JAZNVK010000326.1:0-3298 GCA_045592805.1 Faecousia sp. | reverse complement strand
TAAGAAGAGCGACGGCATTCCTGCACCGAAAAAGCTGATGTGGGGTACATATCTTCTTATGTTCATTATCGCACTGATGGGCGTTGCCGGCCCTGCGGTTGTTGGTAAGGCAGAGCACGGTGTTTCCATTATGTATTTGGTTGTGGCACTTTCCTGTTTCACGATGTATTTGCTCCACAAAAAAGCGAATATCCACCCTTTCCGAATGATGCCCGTGCTTGTGGGACTCGGCGGACTCGGTTTTATTCTGATGATCGCGACCTCCTACGTTCCCTCGCTTGCTTACGTTGCCTGCGGGCTGATCGGATTCGGTATGGCTGCCGCCATGCTCGCACCGCTTTACGGTGTGCCGATCATGAAGTCCTATCCATCCAAGTTCATAGCACCCTCTATCATCGGTCTTGCCTTCTCGGCGGTTCTCGTTCACGCCGTGATTGCCGAGATATTCCTCGGCGCACCTACCGCGCTGTACATCTTCTATGCGGTGATCATGGGTGTGCTTGTGTTCGTATATATGCAGGTGGAGCCGTTTTTGATGTTCGCCCTTCGCCGCAGAATTACGGACGAGGAAGCCGTTCCCGCAGCAGTGGAAGAAGCGGTCACGGTTCCGGTTACAGAGACCGAAACGAAAACCGAGCCTGTGGTTCTTGTCAAGGCAGACACCCTGGACGATCCGCTTTCCAAGCTCAGTCCGAAGAAGCGCAGTGTTGCGGAGCTGATCTGTATGGGCTATACCAACAAGGATATTGCAATGACTCTCGTTATTTCCGAGCATACCGTGAAGGATTATGTGAAGGATATTTATTATACGCTTGATGTTCACAGTCGCATTGAGCTTGCCGCCCTGGTGAACAGCTACCGTCTGGCAAACAGAAAATAATCAACGGAAAGAAGTTTGCCGGCCTGCTTCGTGAGCACTGCATCAGGGAATAGCATATAAAATGAAAAAGGCTCGGAGGCAACGCCTCCGAGTCTTCGCTTTTGTATTAGTAAAAAACAATGTGTCGTTTCCCATGCAGTGGTTTTTTGGAGCTGTTACCCGGATTCGAACCGGGGATCTCCCTGCTAAGTCACGCTATTCAGAGACCGCAGAAAAAATTAAAAAGCTCTCTGAGAAGCGGCGAAAAAGTACGTTGATGTGCATAAGCGGCGAGAAGTGTTGAGTACAACTGTGGTACAATTTCAAAAAATGCGAGAAGAGGGATGATGAAAATGGATGCGAAAAGTTCTGAGAAAAAGGGAAAAGGCTCAAAACCTTTCGGTTTTGAGCCTCAAAAGTTGGAGCTGTTACCCGGATTCGAACCGGGGACCTCATCCTTACCAAGGATGCGCTCTACCTGCTGAGCTATAACAGCATTTCAGACAGCTTTGACATTATAGCAAGAGAAGTACGTTTTGTCAACTACTTTTCTTGAAAAAATTAAATTTTTTTTGTCGAAGACCGTTGCGCCGGGAGAATGCTGTGGTATAATGGGGGAGAAAGGAAGTGACAGCATGAAGACTTTGCTGATCGTTGTGGATATGCAGAATGATTTTGTCAGCGGCGCTCTGGGATCGAAAGATGCGCAGGCCATTTTGCCTGCGGTCAACCGCCGGATCGAGGCGGCAGACCGGCTGGTCTACACCCTGGACACCCACGGTGCCGACTATCTCTCCACCCGGGAGGGGCAGAAGCTGCCCGTTGCCCACTGTATTAAGGGCACCTGGGGTCATGCTCTGGCTGATGGACTGCAGATCCGGGAAAAAGCGCCTCAAATTGAGAAGCCGACCTTCGGTTCAACTGCCCTGGGCGAGTATGTCCGTGAGCTCTTTGACCGCAGGGAGATCGATGCTGTGGAGCTGATCGGCCTCTGCACCGATATCTGCGTGATCTCCAAT
Source organism: Faecousia sp. (assembly GCA_045592805.1). Taxonomy (GTDB): domain Bacteria; phylum Bacillota; class Clostridia; order Oscillospirales; family Oscillospiraceae; genus JAZOXB01. The sequence continues at coordinate 1,420 of JAZNVK010000326.1, read as the reverse complement.
GCCATGCTGCTGAAGGCTTTCTGTCCTGAGCTGCCGGTCAGCGTCCGTGCGGACTGTTGCGCCGGTGTCAGCCCCATCAGCCATCAAAACGCTCTGGAGGCCATGAAGGTCTGCCAGATCGAGATTCTGTAAGGAGTTACTATGAAACAGGCTTATTTTGCAGGGGGCTGCTTCTGGTGCATTACCCCGACCTTTCGTGAAACGGAGGGTGTTGTGAACGTCACCAGCGGCTACTCCGGCGGTTCGGAGGCAAACCCCCGTTACGAGGATGTAAAATACCAGCGCACCGGCCATCGGGAGACCATCCGCATCGACTATCTTCCCGAGCAGGTCTCTTACGAAAGGCTGCTGGAGCTGTTCCTCTGCGGCGTTGACCCCTATGACGGGGGCGGCCAGTTCATTGACCGTGGCCACTCCTACACCCTGGCGGTGTACTACCTGGATGAAGCCCAGCAGCAGGCCGCCCAAGCTGCCATTGCGGCGTTGGAGCAGGAAAACGGTCAGCAACCCCAAATTGCCGTAGAGCCCTTCCGCAGCTTCTACGCCGCCGAGGAGGAGCACCAGGACTATTACCGGAAGCACCCCAAGGAATTTGAGCAGGAGCTTATAGACTCCGGCCGCAAGAAAATCTAATATCTTTTGCCGTTTCTGTATCAAACGTCAGATTTTGTATGGAGGATGATCCTATGAAAAGAACGTTTTACACGGAGACGGCATATTTTATCGGCCTTCTCCTGTTGGCCATCGGCACGGCCTTTATGGAGCGTGCGGCCTTTGGCATGTCCATGATCGTAGCGCCTGCCTACGTGGTCTACCTGAAAATCTCGGAGTACCTGCCCTTTTTCACCTTTGGCATGGCGGAGTACGCTGTCCAGGCGGTGGTGCTGGTGATTCTCAGCCTCTGCTGCCGCCGATTCCGCCTGCGCTATCTCTTCTCTTTCGTCACGGCGGTGGTCTACGGTTTCTTACTGGACGGCTCCATGGCGCTGCTGGCTCTGATTCCCGGAGATCACATGGCGCTGCGTGTGGTGTTTTATCTGGGGGGCATGGTGATCTGTGCCTTCGGCGTGGCAATGCTGTTTGATACCTACATACCGCCCGAGGTATATGAGCTCTTCAGCAAGGAACTTTCCTCCCGTCACGGCTGGAGAATCAGCCGTGTCAAGACCGCTTACGACTGTGCCAGCTGCGCTCTGGCGGTGGGGCTGTCTCTGCTGCTCTTTGGCCGTTTGGAGGGAGTCTATTGGGGCACGATTTTCTGCGCCCTGGTCAACGGCTGGCTCATCGGCAGAGCCGCCGCCCTCCTGAACCGCTGCTTTACCTACCGTGACGGTCTTCCAAAGCTGAAGCGCTTTTTTGAGAAAATCTGAGCAGGGCAAGACATATCCTGCCCTCCGGAGAGTCAAACAGAAATTTGCCG
>JAZNVK010000325.1:0-2863 GCA_045592805.1 Faecousia sp. | reverse complement strand
ACGAGGACCCCAACGCCAACTACTTTGAGCTGGATTTCAGCACCGACGAGGAAAGACTGAATGCCGGTAAAGATGTCTGCTACCAGGTAGAAGCAGAGGGCGCTGCTCTGCTGATGAACAACGGCGCCCTGCCTCTGGCAGCCGGCTCCAAGGTCAGCACAGTTTCCACCAGCTCCGTGAACATCGTTTACGGCGGCACCGGCTCCGGCAACGTGGACGCCTCCAAAGCAGACAATCTGAAGGTGGCGCTGGAAAAGTCCGGACTGGAAGTGAACCCCACCCTGTGGGACTTCTATCTCACCGGTGAGGGCGCAAAATACTCCCGTGAATCCGGCGCAGGCGAAACTGCCGCGCTGATGGGTTCGTTTAATGTGGGTGAGGCTCCCTGGAGCGTGTACACAGACGTGATCAAGAGCTCTATCGCTGCCTATGGCGATGCCGCCATCGTGACCATCTCCCGTATTGGCGGCGAGGGCGCAGATGCCAAGGAAGACTATCTGCAGCTGGACCAGAACGAAAAGGATATGCTCTCCGGTCTGGCGCAGCTGAAAGCTGAGGGCAAGGTGAAGTCTATCATTCTGCTGATCAACACCTCCAACGCACTGCAGGTGGACTTCCTGAAGAATAACGAGTACGCCATCGACGCTTGCCTGTGGATCGGCGGTGTGGGCGCTTATGGCACCAATGCGGTGACAGACATTTTGGCAGGCAAGGTCAATCCCTCCGGCAGCTTGGTGGATACCTACTGCTATGACAATTTCTCCGCCCCGGCTATGAAGAACTTCGTTCCCGTTACTTATGACGGCTACGACGGCGAGAACATTCCCAACTATGCAGAGACCTACCTGATCTATCAGGAAGGCATCTATGTTGGCTACAAATACTACGAGACCCGTTACGAGGACTTCGTTATGGGCACCGGCAACGCAGGGGAGTATACCTACAATGGCGATGTTGCCTTCCCCTTCGGCTACGGCCTGAGCTATACCACTTTTGAATATAGCGACATGACGGTTACTTACGACGAAAAGCAGGACATGTTCCTGGTGAGCGTTACCGTCACCAATACCGGCAGTGTGGCAGGCAAGGAGACCGTACAGGTCTACGCCCAGTCTCCCTACACCCAGTACGATAAGGACAACAAGGTGGAGAAGGCTGCTGTGCAGCTGATCGGCTTTGGCAAGACAGAGATTTTGGAACCCGGTGCTTCCCAAAAGGTTTTGGTGGAGGTGCAGAAGCGGGATCTGGCAGCCTATGATACCTACGGCGCAGGCACCTACATTCTGGACGCCGGCGACTATTATCTGACCGCTGCCACCGATTCTCACAATGCTGTCAATAACGTGCTGGCAGCTAAGGGTTACACTGTGGCATCCACCGAAGGCCGTATGGATGTTGACGGCAATGCTGCCCTGACGTTCAAGTACACCCAAAAGGCTTTTGACGACAAGACCTACGCAACTTCTCTCAACGGCACACCCATCAACAACCAGCTGTCTTTGGCTGACCCCAACCTGTATGAGGGCACAAAGGGTCAGAGCGTCACATGGCTCAGCCGTAACGACTGGGCTGGCACGTATCCCTCCGATGAGCAGATCGTGCTGAAGCTCACCGACCTGCTGATCAAGGATCTGCAGCAGATCCGCTATGATTCTCAAGCTTATAAGGGCGGAGAAATGCCCACTCTGGGCGCAGAAAACGGTGTCAAGCTGGTGGAGATGATCGGTCTGGACTACGACGATCCCAAGTGGCAGAGATTGTTGGATCAGCTGACCTTCGATGAAATGGTTGCCATGATCGGTGACAGCTTCCACTGGAGAATGCCCGCTGAGTCTGTGCAGGCGCCCGGCTCTCGCGACGAAAATGGCCCCCAGGGTCTGACCGTTGCGCTGTTCGGTTCTGCTCTGGGCGTGGAGACTACTGCCTTTACCTCTGAGGATGTGATGGCAGCCACCTTCAACGTGAATTTGATCTACCAGCTGGGCAACATCATCGGCAATGACTGCCTGGCGGCAGAGGTGTCCTGCCTGTACGGTCCCGGCGCAAATATGCACCGTATGCCTTACGGCGGCAGAAACTTCGAGTACTATTCCGAGGACGGCTTCCTCTCCGGCGCAATGTGCGCTGCTGAGGTCAAGGGCATTCAGGAAAAGGGCGTGGACGTGGTCATTAAGCACTTTGCTTTGAACGATTCTGAGCAGGACCGTATCGGTCTGGGTGTTTGGCTGAACGAACAGGCTGCCCGTGAGATCTATCTGAAGGCTTATCAAGCTGCCTTTGAGCATAGCGGCGCCAACGGCGTTATGACTGCTTACACCCGCTGGGGCGCAGTTTGGTCCGGCGGTGTCAAGGGTCTGATGACCAACATTATGCGTAAAGAGTGGGGCAACAACGGCATGTCTATCACCGATAACGTCATTACCCCCATGGTTACCGGCGCAGATGGCATTTTGGCAGGTGTAACCACTTATGATGCGATGCTGTGGTATATTGTCAGTGAGCTGCCCAAGTACGAAAACGACGCGATCATTGTTTCCGCAATGCGGGAGGCTTGCCACCACAACCTGTATGCTTTGGCAAATTCTTCTGCCATGAACGGCATTGGCCCCAATACCACCATCAAGGTACACCAGCTGCCGCTGGTCACAAAGCTGCTGATTGCCGCTATTGTGCTGTGGGTTCTCTACATTGCCATGCTGGCGCTGTGGATCCGCGGCAAGAAGAAGTGGAAGAAGTCTGAAGCATATCTGGACTATAAAACCATGAAGAACACCCTTAAGCAGGAAAAGAAAGCAAAATAAATTCTATGGAGCTGTCCCCCGAAACGGTGGGACAGCTCCTGCTGTTTCTCAGATAATTGACG
>JAZNVK010000324.1:0-2008 GCA_045592805.1 Faecousia sp. | reverse complement strand
CCATCAGCTTCCGCGAATGCTGCGAGGCTCTGCCCACCACGTTCCTTGCCATCTTCAGGGAAGGTGGAATCGGCAGCCTGTTCTCCGACATGACCAAGCTGCCGCTGGTGCTGATCACGATTTTTGCCTTCAGCATCTCTGACACCTTTGACACCATTGGCACCTTTATCGGCACCGGTCGCCGCAGCGGTATCTTCACTGCCGAGGATGAGAAGGCCATGGAAACCGGCGCAGGTTTCAAGTCCAAGATGGATAAGGCACTCTTTGCCGATGCCACCGCCACCTCCATCGGCGCCCTCATCGGTACCTCCAACACGACTACCTTCGTGGAGAGCGCTGCCGGCATCGGTGTCGGCGGCCGTACCGGTCTGACCTCTGTAGTGGTTGCCATCTTCTTTGCGATCTCCGCCTTCTTTGCAGGCTTTGTCAGCGCCATTCCTGCTGCAGCCACCGCCCCTGCCCTGATCGCCGTAGGCATTATGATGCTCTCTGCCTTTAAGGATATTAACTGGACAGAGCTGGAGGAGGCTGTTCCTGCCTTCTTCGCCGGCATCTTTATGGCGCTGTGCTACAGCATTTCCTACGGCATTGCCTTCGGCTTTATCTTCTATGTGATCGTCAAGATCTGCAAGAAGGAGATCAAGCAGATCCATCCCATCCTCTGGGTCTCCACCGGCCTGTTCATCCTGAATTTCATTCTCCTGGCACTGCTCTGATCTCAATCATCCCAAAAGGGGCTGTCTCAAACCGAGACAGCCCCTTTTTTGCTATTGACCAATGGACATCGCTTCATGGATGATTTCTGCATAGGGTGAGCCGAAAGAGGCGGCAATCTGTAACAATAATTCCCGGTTACCGGAGCTGTGAATCAGCATTTTTCGAGCGTTTTCCGGATTCAGGAAATCCACGGCTGCGCCCACTTCCTGGTTGTCATTTTCACATGCGAGGGAAGCTGCCTGACGAAAAGCATCCGCTGCCTGTTCCTCTTTGTGATTCTCAATGTAAATCCCGGCCAATTTGACCAACAGCAGAATCAAGGTGGTGGGGTTGTAGCGGAGCGATTCCATAACTTTGTACATCCACTCCAGTGCAGCACAGGCTTTCTCAGCATCGTCCAAGGCAAGCCAACTGTCTGCCAGCGTGTTAATGGAGTGGTATTGCCGGAAAATCTGCTCTACCAGAGCGGAAGAGAGCTTGTCAATGGCGTCCGCAGGTTTTCCGTAATGGAGCAGACAGCGGGCAATGGCCGCATCGTTGCTACCGTTAATATTGCTCGTTTCATAGAAACTCATTGCGGTATCCCATTGTTCCAGAAGCTCATACTGATTTGCCAAATCGCTGAGTAATGCCATCCGTTCACGCTCAGGCGCAGCCTGCTTCAGCTTTATCAGACGCTTGGTCTGCGTGATACACTGCTCCATATAAGGCTTCTTACTTGTAGAGATAAACAGGCGATAATAGGCATCTGCGCAGGCTTCAATTACTCGATCGCAGTTCGGGTAATTCCGCTGCAGCTTCTCGCACAGAGAAACAGCATTTGCCTCATTCCGAGCATCTACCTCTCCCATCATTTCTGCGATCAGCGCCTCCATACGGTCAGCCTTCAGGCTATGACCGATCAGCGTGTCCATAGACACCTCAAAAAAATCTGCCAGTTCTGCCAGCAGTGTCAGTTCGGGATAAGATTGATTTGTCTCCCACTTGGACACAGAGGCGGTAGATACGTTCATGGCCTCCGCAAGCTGCTCCTGTCGAAGTCCCTTTTGCTTTCTTAATTCCTTGATGTTGTTCCCAAGCTCCATAGCTCAGACCTCCAAATTCAAAATTTCAAAGCCGCTTTGTAGCTACAGTATAGCATCTAAGAAAAGTAAAAACCAGAAAGCAACTTTCGATTTTCGAAAAAAATAATTCAACCGTAGGTTAATTAATGAAATGGAAAGTAGAGAATCAAACAGAAATTTGTCGGTCTGTTGGATGCACTGCCAATTACCACCGTAGGGCGGGGGCT
>JAZNVK010000323.1:0-5237 GCA_045592805.1 Faecousia sp. | reverse complement strand
CCGCAGTAAGAGTCAATGGGGTCGGTGCCCTTGAAGGCTTCAGGACCGGTCAGGAGCGCATCAACCAGAGCATCCATGGTGTCATCGTTGGAGTCGTAAGTGTTAATATAGGTACGCAGCATGGGCAGGTCTGCCAGCATAGTGGGCTTGTTCACAGAAATGCCGATAACGAGGAGTTCATGTACATACCAGGGAATTTCACCGCCACCCTTGCTGAGGCCGAAGGAAGGATGGCCGTTGGCCACATCCAGCAGGGAGATGACCAGGTCATTCTCCCCAACGAAGTTCGAGATGGCATGCTTCCCGGCAAAATACAGGTTCAGGCTGGGCTTCTCACCGGCGGCGATCATCTGCTGGATTTTCTCCAGGGGGCTGACGTAGATATAGGCATCGAAGCCCTTCTCGATCAGACGGTCACGGAGCTTCTCGGCAGGCGTTTTTTTTGCAGCGCCGCCGCCCATGGCCATGGCAGCCAGGGCCATAAGGGGATTGGGCGCACCCTTAATATGCACGGTCATCACCCGCCTGGTTTTCTCGGGCTTCAGGGGCAGCACGCCCTCATCCTTGTACTTTACCAGGGTCAGGCAGTCCCTGGAGATGGCAGGAGCGATCTTGCGGAATTCGGGATTCTGCAGCGCGGCGGCCAGCGCCTCGTCGCTCTGGGCTTCCAGACGGTTCTTATGCAGACCCTTGGCGGCCTTCAGACCTAAAATTCGGGTCAGAGCCTCGGTCATGCGCTCCTCGGAGATCACGCCGGTCTTGTAAGCATCCAGCATAAAGCCGAAGTCCTCCTCGGGATCGTTGAAGAAGAGGAACATATCGCAGCCTGCGTTGATGGCAGCGGGGAGCATGTCCTTGCGCTTCATGCGGTTGGTCATGGCCACCATGTGAGAGGCGTCGGTGACTACCATGCCGTTAAAGCCCAGTTCCTTGCGCAGCAGATCGGTCATGATCTCCTTGCACAGGGTGGCGGGGCGGATGGTGTCGGCGGTGACACCGGGGTCCAGCTCCTGCATATATTCGGGCATGAGGATATGGCCGCCCATAATGGCATCCAGACCGCCGTCAATGAGGGTCTTGTACACCTGACCGTAGGTCTCCATCCAGCGGTCATGGGCGAAGTGGTTCACATTGTTGGCCACGTGGGCATCCCGGTAGTCCTGACCGTTGCCGGGGAAGTGCTTGGCGCAGCAGTATACGCCCTCGGTCTCATGGAGACCTTCCATAAAGGCTTCGCCCATCTGTGCCACCAGCTTGGGATCGCTGCCGTAGGCACGGGACAGAACCTCCTCGCACTCCGGATTGTAGGTGATGTCCACTACGGGGGCGAAGGCCATATTGCAGCCCGTGGCCTTGATCTGCGCACCGGAGACCTGACCCATGGCACGGGCGTACTCGGTTTTGCCGGTGGCACCGATCTTGATCTGGCTGGAAACAAAGGTGCCGTCGGGGCAGATCCCGTTGCCGCCCTGCTCCGGGTTGCAGGCGATAAATACGGGGATCTTGGCATACTTCTGCAGGATGCGGTTCTGATTCAGTACCATCTGTCCGGGCATGGCGTTGTAGCGGCAGCCGCCCAGATGATATTTCTCCATCAGCTCCTTCAGGTAGTCCTCGCTGACACCGGCGGTGAGCTGCCAGAACAGCTGTCCCACCTTCTCCTCGGGGCTCATGGCGGCAATGGTATTTTCCACCCATGCGATCTCATCAGCGCTGAGACAATAGGGTTTTGCTTGCAAATTGACCATAAAACAGGGCTCCTTCCAATAATCTTTTGTATATTATATCATAAAATTACGAAATAGCAATGGAAGAAATGAAAGCTGAAAAACCTTCACCATTCTTCATTCGTCATTCACCACCCATTCACCGCTTTGCCCGTTAATTACGGCTTGCGGAAGTTCGGAAGTCTTTGTGTTGTGTCCCGGAGGGATGGCGCGTGGATTGCTGTCCGGGGCGCTTTTTTATGTATTTTTTCACGAAATATTTTTCTCTGGGAGGCGAAATTTCTCAATTATTGACGAAAAATAAAAATGGCCTTGACTTTTATTGGAATGGGTGCTAATATGTGGCCGTTTAGAAATTTTTTGAGGAGGTCAACTCATGAAACTCGTCTACGGCATCAAAGACAAGCCGAAATTCCCGCAGCTGCTGATTTTCGCATTCCAGCAGGTGTTGGCAATTTTGGCGGCAACCATTGCGGTTCCCACCATTATCGGTAACGGCATGAGCCAGTCCGCTGCTCTCTTCGGTGCAGGTATCGGTACACTGGTCTATCAGCTCTTTACCAAGTTCAAAAGCCCCGTTTATCTGGGTTCTTCTTTTGCTTTCCTGGGTTCTATGTTCGCAGCTTTCGGCGGTGCTGTTTCTTCTTCCGCCGGTCACGCTGGTTTGATCATTGGCGCAGTGTTTGCCGGTCTTGTTTACGTGGTAATTGCCATTGTGATCAAGCTGGTTGGCGTCAAGTGGATCAATAAGCTGATGCCTGCTGCGGTCATAGGACCCACTGTTGCTATTATCGGCCTTTCTCTTGCCGGTAACGCCATTGGCGACCTGACCAAGGGCAAGGTCATGGTAGAATCTGTCGCTCAGATCATCGATAACGGTCAGATCGTCGATCAGACTTCCATGGTTTCCGGCTGCAGCCCCTATATCGCTCTGCTCTGCGGCCTCATCACCCTCTTCGCTGTAATGATCTTCTCTGTCTACGGCAAGAAGATGATGAAGCTCATCCCCTTCGTTCTGGGTATCCTGGTTGGCTACTGTGCCGCTGCGATCTTCACCGTCATCGGCATCTATACCGACAATGTGGCCCTGCAGATCATCGACTTCTCCGTTTTCAAGGGTCTGGATATCTTCGCAATTCCCGACTTCACCTTCCTGAAGGCTATGGAAGGCATCAAGGAGATCGACGGCGGCTTCATCGCCACCCTGGCCGTTGCCTATGTACCCGTTGCCTTCGTGGTTTTCGCTGAGCACATTGCCGACCACAAGAACCTCTCCACCATCATCGGCAGCGACCTGCTGGAAGAGCCCGGTCTGCACCGTACCCTCCTGGGCGACGGCGTCGGCTCCATGGCCGGTGCATTCTTCGGCGGCTGCCCCAATACCACCTACGGCGAGTCTGTGGGCTGCGTTGCCATCACCCGTAACGCCTCCGTCATCACCATCACCTGCGCTGCTGTGATGTGCATCGTCATCTCCTTCTTCGGCCCCTTTGTCACCTTCCTGGCCTCCATCCCCAACTGCGTCATGGGCGGTGTCTGTGTGGCACTCTACGGCTTCATCGCCGTCAGCGGTCTGAAGATGGTGCAGAAGGTAGACCTGGGTCAGAGCAAGAACCTCTTCACGGTCTCTGTGATCCTCATTGCCGGCATCGGCAACCTCTCCGTCTCCTTCGGCAAGGTCACCCTGACCTCCATCGGCTGCGCCCTGATCCTGGGCATCATCACCAACCTGCTCCTGTCCCACGGCAAGGAAGACTAAAGAAAACAGAAGCTGCCTCCACAAAACGGGGACAGCTTCTTTTTGGTGAACGGTGAATTGTGAATGATGGGCGCCGATGGAATTGGAATATAGTCAAATAGATGTTTATCGGTGAGGCTAAGGACTAATAACTAAGAACTAATAACTGAGGTATCGGCTCCGCCGATGGGAATTGAAATGTAGTCAAATCGATGTTTATCGAACTGTTTGCTTCCGTCTAAATCCACCTTTTCAATAGAAGTACAGGCTACCGAAAAGCCATGTCATTGCGAGGAGGGCGTAAGCCCGACGTGGCAATCCGTTCCCCTAAATGTTTCGATTATATGGGAATTTGGTATAAAACGTAGGGCTTTAAGGATACGGATTGCCACGGCCACAAGTGGCCTCGCAATGACATTGCGTAATATGTTGTTTCTCTCATAGTACGAAATTATTCCTAATACTGGAGGCTTTGGCTACGACATACTGTTCGACATATTTCTGCTTGACGGCATATATATTCAAAAGCCGTGCCGGAGGCACGGCTTTGTTCTTTTAGCCCTTGGTTATTGGTTCCTGAACCAGCCGCCACATTTCCGTTGATCCGATGGGTTTCTTCCGTTGCGTGCCTTTGGAATCCGTGGTATAATGGTTTTGCGTGAGAAAGGAGGTGCGGCTGTGGCGGTTCGGCTTTCGGATTTTTATCGGGAGAAATTCGGCTGCAAGGTCTATAAGCTGAGTCTGGACGGAGGCTTTACCTGCCCCAATCGGGATGGGACGCTGGGCTACGGCGGCTGCATCTTCTGCGGCGGTGACGGCGGCAGCGCCTTTGCTGCCCGTGGCAGTGACATTGCCCGGCAGCTTCAGGAGGCCAAGGCCCGTGTGGCCTTTAAGGGCGGCGAGAAGTTTATTGCCTATTTTCAGTCCTTTACCAATACCTATGCCCCCGTGGAGCGGCTGAAGCGGCTCTATGCGGCGGCCATGGAACCGGAGGAGATCGTGGGGCTTGCCATCGGTACCCGTCCCGATTGTCTGCCACCGGAGGTCGTTGCGCTGCTGGGGCAGCTGAACGGGCGCAAGCCGGTTTCTGTGGAATTGGGGCTGCAGACCATCCACCCGAAGTCGGTGGAATACATTCGCCGTGGATATTATAATAATGTATACTTCGACGCTGTGCGCCGCCTGAAGGAGGCGGGGGTGGAGGTTGTGACCCATATCATTCTGGGTCTGCCCGGGGAAACGCCGCAGCAGATGGCAGAGACCACCCGTGCCGCCATCCAAGCCGGTACGGACGGGGTGAAGTTCCATCTGCTCCATGTGCTGCAGAATACAGATCTGGCACGGGACTATCTGGCGGGGAAATTCCGCTGTCCGGAGCTGGAGGAATATGCGGAAATGTTAGACCTCTGTCTGGCGGAGCTGAAGCCGGACACCGTGATCCACCGCATCACCGGCGACGGCGCTAAAAAAGACCTGATGGCCCCCCTGTGGTCTGCGGACAAAAAACGGGTACTGCACTACCTCAACACCCACTTGAAGCACTATCCGCCTCCCGGTGGAGCGGCAAAAGGATAAAAAGGAGCTGCCTTTCGGAAAGGCAGCTCTTATGTGGGCAGCTCTAAAAACTATATTTCGAGCGGGTGACCAAAGATTTTGTTTCAAATTTTGTGTTAAAAATCGCAGGAATACTGGATGTATTTCAAGATTTTTATAAGCAAAAGTTGGGGCAAAAGATTGGGCACTTCGCCGGAAGAGAGTTTTTAGAGGTGCCC
>JAZNVK010000322.1:0-14015 GCA_045592805.1 Faecousia sp. | reverse complement strand
AGGCGCCGGCTTTGTGGGCGAGGGCGCTGCCTGGGGCTGACGGGGCGGATCGGGGACGGTTTGCCGCCGGTATTCTCCCTGTTCGTTGCGCAGATAGCGGTGATACATTCCTCTCAGCCTCCTTTGCTGCCCATGTGTCCGCCGTTTTTCAGGGCGATGCCGGCCAACTGCGAGAGTTTGGCCAGCTGCATGGCCCGATCAATGCCCTCCCGCCGCTCCGGCCGCAGAAAGGGTTTCAGGGCGCAGAGCAGCGCCTCCTGCTTGCCGTCTGAGCGCTGCGCCTGCTGCATTACGCCCATCATGGATTGCAGAAACTGCAGATCCGGCATTTTTCCGCCTCCGCCGCTCTGCTGTCCCATCGCAGCTTGCAGCAGCCCGAAATTCTCCTCCGCAGGCTGGGACGGAGGGCGCTGCTCGTTTTGCGGCGAGAGCCCCAGAGATTGCGCCATGGACATGATCTGCGCCATGGAATTGGGATCGCTGAGTATGTTCTGCAGTTTTTCCTCCAGCCCCTCCATCCCTTGCACCTACCTTCCCCTGGAATTGAGCTGATTCAGCAGCTGCTCTGTCTCCCTATCCTGCATCAGCGGCCGCAGGGTCTCCTGCGCCGCCTCGGTATTTCCGGCTCGGAACTGCTGCGCCGCCTGCTGTAGTGCCGCACCGCCGTCCTTTTGCAGCAGCTGCAGCAATTGGCGCATCTCCGGTGCTGCCATCATCTGCTTCAGTTGCTGGGGCGATAAAGCGGGATTTTTTTCGGGATCTTTCATCGGGGTCATTGCCTCCTTCCGGGAAATCTGGTATACTATACTATATGCACCGAAATCAGAAAGGGTGAGGGCTTTTGAAATTCCTTGTATTCTCCGATTCCCACGGAGATACTACCTATATCCGTCTGGCAATGCAAAAAGAAAGACCCGATGCAGCCGTCCACCTGGGCGACCATGCATCGGATGCGGATATCATCGATCGGGAGTATCCCATTCTGCCCCTGTGCCGGGTGAAGGGGAATTGCGACTATTTCGAGCAGCGCTACCCGGATAAATGGGTTATTAACTGGGAAGGTGTCACCATCCTTGCCACCCACGGCCATAAGCAGAGCGTAAAAAGCGGCCTTTTGCAGTTGAAATATACCGCCCTGGAGGCCGGGGCGCAGCTGGCGCTCTTCGGCCACACCCACGCTTCCTACTGCGCGCAACTGGGCGGCCTCTGGCTCATGAACCCCGGGGCTTGCGGCGGCAGAACCCCCACCTACGGCATTGTAGAACTGTCAGAGGGCAGGATCTCCTGCTGTGTCAAAGATTTATTTACGGAGGAAGTATTATGATTCTTGCAATTGATATCGGTAATACCAATATTGTCTTGGGCTGTCTGGAGGACAGCAAGATCCTCTTTGAAGCACGCATGGCCACGGATCTGGTGAAGACCTCGGATCAGTACTGCGCCGAGCTGAAGACCATGCTGAGCCTGTTTGAGGTGGAAACACAGAAAATTGAGGGCTGCATTATCTCCTCCGTGGTGCCGCCGGTGCTGAATTCCTTCCGCACCGCCATCCGCAAGCTTACGGGGAAGCAGCCCTTAGTGGTTGGCCCCGGCATTAAGACCGGCCTGAATATCCGCATGGACAACCCCACGGAGGTGGGTGCTGACCTGATCGTGGCGGCGGTGGCTGCCATTGAGCAGTACGGCAAACCCCTGCTCTTGGTAGATATGGGTACGGCAACCACCATTACCGCCGTGGATGACAAGGGCAGCTTCATCGGCGGCTGCATCTGCCCCGGCCTGAAGATCTCCATGGAAGCTCTCACCGGACGCACGGCGCAGCTCCCGGGCATCAGCCTGGATGCGCCCCAGCGTGCCATCGGCAAAAATACCGGGGATTGTATGCGCAGCGGCATTATGCTGGGCGCAGCCGCCATGCTGGACGGTCTTTTGGATCGCATGGAGGCGGAATTGGGCATGGAGGCTACCATCGTGGCCACCGGCGGCATTGCAAAATTTGTCCTGCCTCTGTGCCGACGGAAGATGGTCTACGATGGCAGCCTGATGCTGAAAGGCTTAGACCTGCTGTACCGTCGCAACATCAAATAACGGCGAAGAAAATGGCAAAGGCGCTGATGATGCAGCCACCCAAAAGCACGCTGACAATGCTCTCTGTCAGCACGGAGAGGTCAATACGGCGCTTGGGCTTGGCCAGCACCACATCCTGCGCTAAATAAGGGGTAAGATCAATCACATTTTTCATCGTATTCTGTCTCCTTTCTGAAGTTATCCTCATCATAACAAAGATTATGTCCAATAAATCGGACTTTGGAGGTGCGTTATGCAAGAATTTCAATTCACTTCCCACAGCGGAATGCAGCTGCAGGGCTACCGCTGGGCACCTGAAGGCCAGCCGGTGGCGGTGGTACAGATCCTCCACGGCGTGGCGGAATATGCTCTGCGCTATGATGCTTTCGCCCGGTTTTTGAGCGGGCAAGGCTTCCTGGTGGTTGCCCACGACCATATGGGCCACGGCAAAAGCGGCGGCACGTCCCTCCATTTCCCCGATGGCTGGGCGGCGGTTCGTGAGGACTGCCATACAGTCTATGAGCTGCTGCGCAAGGAATATCCCAATCTGCCCTATGTTCTTTTTGGCCACAGTATGGGCTCCTTCCTCCTGCGCTCCCTGCTCTATACCCATCCGGATATGGCCCTGTCCTGTGCCGTGATCTGCGGTACGGGCTGGCAGCCTGCTCCCATTCTCCGGGCCGGGCAGGCCATCTGCAAGCTGGAGAAGCTGCGCCTGGGTGCTACTACCCACAGTAAGCTGATGAACAGTCTAATGTTCGGCGCATACAACAGCAAATTCAAGGATGCCCAAACTCCAAACGACTGGATCAGCAGCACCCCGTCCCGTGTTCGGGAGTATACCGATGACCCTCTCTGCGGCGGCCCGATCTCCGTGGGCCTGGCGGACAGTATGCTCAGCGGTATGGCGCAGAATCAGAAGATGTCCAATCTGAAGAAGATGCCCAAAAACCTTCCTATCCTCTTTATCGCCGGCCAGGATGACCCTGTAGGCGCTATGGGGAAAGGGATCTGCAAGAGCGCCAAGCGCTTCCGCAAGGCAGGAATGCAGAGCGTAAAGGTACATCTGTGCAAAGGCCGCCATGAGATCCTTTTGGAGGCGCATTGCAAGGAAATTTATGAAACTCTGTTAGAATTTATAAAAAATTGCATTATTTTGTAACTTTTTTGTAATAAATTTTGTCGAACGGGCATATAATATGTCACATAATACTTGACGAATCCGTAAACTTCTGTTACAATACGCTTGACATAATTCCGACAGGAGTGAAATTATGAAACGGATCTTATGCAGCGCCCTGTTGCTTCTGAGCCTGCTGGTTGGTCTGATCCAGCCGGTATTTGCGACCCGCAGCGGCTCGGACTATTCCGTCAGCGAAGAGGGGCTTGCTTTTATCAGCGAGATGTGCGGTGGCAGCGTCTCAGACTCCACCCTGAATTCCGCTGAAGCTGCGGTCAATGACTTCATCGACCGCTATGATGCCGATTTTGACCAGCAGAAGTTTGAAGCCATGGTGGATCTGGTGGTGAATTACGGCGCCTACATTCTCAATTCCAACTATAAGTGCGAGACCGTCATCGGCTCCGGAGACTACACGGATGTGGACGTGGCCAATGCCCTGTGCTCCTGGGTCAAGAAGGACGGGGAGCTCTCTCAGGAGCGACTGAACCGCCGCATCCGTGAGGCCAAGCTCTTCCTCTACGGCAGCTATGACGGCGTTTGCGAGGCGACCTTCCGCTATGTGATCTTCAATCCCAACGGCGGCAGCCTGGATGACAATACAGTTCTGTGCTATCCTCTGGGCGGCACTTACTCCAATCTGCCCACTGCCAGCCGCAGCGGCTGGTATTTCGCCGGTTGGTACACCGAGGCCGAGGGTGGCACTCACCTGGTCAACAGCGACACGGTCAGCGGCAACAAGACCGTCTATGCCCACTGGTCCGATACCAAGATCGACGAGCCCAACGAGGGCAGCTCCTCCGGCGGCAGCGAGGACTGGCCTCCGCTGCCTGAGCTGAAATGCTCTGAGTCTCTGATCGCCTTTATTAAGGCACAGGAGGGCTTTGTGGCCAATCCCTATTACGACTACGGCCAGTACACCGTGGGCTATGGCACCCGCTATGACCCTGATAACGCGCCCATTCCCATCTCTGCTCCCATTACAGAGGCCGAGGCGGATTATCTGCTGCGCTATGAGCTGGCCAGCGTGGAGGTCACGGTGGACAAGCAGTTCGCCAAGGGAACCGTGGAGCATACCCAGTCCCAGTACGATGCCATCGTCAGCTTCACCTTTAACTTAGGCTGGCAGTGGATCAACTCCGGCTATAAGATCTATCAGTACATCCTCTTTGGCGGCTATACCGAGATGGAGTTCGTCAATGTCATGGGCAGATGGTGCAATGCCGGCGGAACGGTGTTGACCGGTCTTGCCCGTCGCCGTATGGATGAGGCAAATATGTACCTCAACGGTGGCTATGAGCGTTTCAGCAATACCTATTACTTCCTGCAGTTTAACGGCAGCAAGGGCGAGCCTGCGGAGAAGTACCACTATTACAAAACCGGCGAGGCACTGGGCTTCCTGCCCACGGCCACCCGTGAGGGCTATTATCTCCTTGGCTGGTTCACCAAGAGCTCCGGCGGTGAGCAGTTCACGGTGGATACCGTTGCTCCCTCCAATGGCTTAGGCACGGTCTATGCTCAGTGGGCAGAGGGACAGGATCCCAACCTGCCTCCCGAGGAGACCGATCCTCCCGAAACCGATCCCCCTGAGACCGATCCTCCCGAGGAGACTGATCCTCCCATCGTCGAAGATCCTCCCATGGAGGGCTTTGCGGATGTGCCCGCCAATGCCTGGTACTATGAGCCCGTGATGCTGGCGGTGGAAGCAGGTCTGTTCAGCGGTGTCAGCGAGACGGAGTTCATGCCCGATGGCACCATGAGCCGTGCCATGCTGGCCACGGTGCTCTACCGCATGAGCGGCGAGAGCGGCGACTTCAGCCATCCTTTCACCGATGTGCCTGAGGGCTTGTGGTATTCCGATGCCATCGCCTGGGCCTATGAGAAGGGCATCGTCAACGGCATCTCCGAAAACACCTTCGGTGTCAACGACAACGTGAGCCGCCAGCAGATGATGGTCATGCTCCTGCGCTTTGCCAACTATAAGGGCTACACCACCGATCAGAGCGGCGACCTGTCCGCCTTCTCCGATGTGGATCAGATTGCGGAATATGCCCAGACCGCAGTGACCTGGGCGGTGGGTGCCGGTATCGTCAACGGTTCCGACGGCATGCTGCTCCCCAACGGCAGCGCCACCCGTGCCCAGTGTGCAAAGATGCTCATGTGTTTCCTGAATCTCTATACACAGGGATAAAATTCAATGGAAAAAACGCCTTGGTGGAAGAGAAATTTCCATCAAGGCGTTTTTGAGTCCGGTTTATAGGACATAATTACTGCTACAATAGGGACATAAATCACCGAAAGGAATGAGTGCTGTGTCCCTGAACATTATTGCGGTAAGAGGTTATTATGAGGTCTATACGGTGGAGGGAGATTTTCTGTTCTCCGCAGACACCAGGGCTGAAGCAATGGAGGAGATCAGCTTTTGGGAAGAAGAACAACGTATTGCCTGATCCTGCAATATGACGGCAGCCGCTACAAGGGCTGGCAGCGCCTCCCCGGCATGGTGCAGACGGTGCAGGGCAGGGTAGAGGCGGCGCTCAGCGAGATTTTTTCTGAGCCTGTGGAGATCCACGGCAGCGGCAGAACCGATGCCGGTGTCCATGCCCTGGGACAGGTGGTGTCCTTTACGGCACCGGAGCTGCCCTTGAGCAAAATCATGCCGCAGCTGCGTCATCTGCTGCCCCGTGATATTGGGGCGGTATCTCTGCGCTACGCACCGGATCGTTTCCATGCCCGACTGTGCGCCGTGGAAAAAACTTATATTTATCGCCTCTGGAACAGCCATCAGCCCGATGTGTTTCATCGCCACTACCGCACAGCTTTCCCCCGCAAGCTGGACGAGGAAAAAATGCGGCAGGCATCAGAGTATCTTCTGGGAACCCATGATTTTCTGGCTTTCTGTTCCAATAAGCATTTTAAGAAGTCCTCTGTGCGCACCCTTCGCCGTCTGGAGCTGATCCGGGAAGGGGAGGAACTGCGCTTTGAGCTGACCGCAGACGGCTTCCTCTATAACATGGTGCGCATTATTGTGGGTACTTTGCTGGAGGTTGGCCTCGGTCTGCGTGCGCCGGAGAGTATGGCGGAAATCCTCCAATCCCGACAGCGCAGCCAAGCCGGGGAAACAGCGCCCCCGGAGGGGCTGTGCCTTTTGGAGGTGCGCTATGACGAAAAATCCTTGCCCCCGGCGGAAGTCTGTGATATGATAGGATAAATTCCAAGAAGGAGGACAGCAAAAATGGCTGTTTTAGAGCATCTGCAGCCCAAAGAAGTGCTGCATTATTTTGAGGAGATCTGCGCCATTCCCCACGGCTCCGGGGATACCAAGCGAATTTCCGACTACTGCGTGGCCTTTGCCAAGGCACATGAACTGAACTATGTGCAGGACGAAAACAACAATGTGGTCATCTACAAGCCCGCCGCTCCCGGCTACGAGACCCACCCCACGGTGATCCTTCAGGGACACCTGGACATGGTCTGTGAGAAGGATGCGGATTGCGATATCGACTTCAGCAAGGACGGCCTGCGCCTGCGGCAGGACGGCACGGATATCTATGCCGAGGGCACGACTCTGGGCGGCGACGATGGCATCGCCGTGGCCTATGCCCTGGCCCTTTTGGCAGATCCCAATGCCAAGCACCCCCCCCTGGAGGCGGTCTTCACCGTGGACGAGGAGATCGGCATGTTGGGCGCCGATGCCATGGACATGTCCGTGCTGAAGGGTAGATTACTTCTGAACTGCGACTCCGAGGACGAGGGTGTTCTCACCGTCAGCTGCGCCGGCGGTGCTACCTCCCGTCTCACCCTGCCCTTAGAGCGTGAGACGCTCGGCGGCAAAGTGCTGCGGGTCAGCGTAGAAAAGCTCATCGGCGGCCACAGCGGCGTGGAGATCAACCGCGGCAGAGCCAATGCCAACAAGGTTCTGGCGGCAGTTTTGCAGCAGATTCCTCTGCGCCTGATCTCCATTGCGGGCGGCAGCAAGGACAATGCCATCCCCCGTGCCTGTACTGCCTATGTGCTGACCGAAGCCTCCGAGGCAGCCTTCCATGCAGCCTATGCGGAAGTGAAAAAGAGCCTCCCCGAGACGGAAACCCAGGTGGAATTCACGGTCTGCGAGGCGGAATGTAGTCAGCAGCCCCTGACAGAGGCATCTTCCGGGGCTTTCCTGGGACTTCTGAACGACCTGCCCAACGGCGTGCAGAAGATGAGCGAAGATATTGAGGGTCTGGTACAGACCTCCCTGAACCTGGGCATCTTAAAGACCGGCGAGGGTGAAGCTGCCATGACCTTCTCTGTCCGCAGCAGCGTCAACACGGAGAAGCAGGAGCTGATCGGCAAACTCAAGACCCTGGCAGAGACCTACGGCGCTGTCTACAGCCAGTCTGGCGAGTATCCTGCCTGGGAGTACCGCAAGGAGTCCACTCTCCGGGATACCATGGTCAGAGCCTATGAGGAGCTCTACGGCACCAAGCCCGTGGTAGAGGCCATCCATGCCGGCCTGGAGTGCGGCATTTTCTCCGACCGCCTGCCCGGTCTGGATGCGGTGTCCTTCGGCCCTAAAATGCAGGATATCCACACCAGCCGTGAGCGCCTGAACATCGCCTCCGTAGAGCGCACCTGGCACTACCTCCTGCACACCCTGGAGCTGCTCTAAGATCATAAGAACGATCGCCCCTCCACTTGGAGGGGCGATCATTTTGTGCTACTTTTGCATCGGCAAAGAACAACAGAAACGGAATTTGTCGGTCTGTTTGGGAACTAATAACTAAGGGCTAAGAACTAATAACGAAAGGTGTGCCTTCGGCACAGATTTGGAATATTTAGCCCGTCAAACAGAAATTTGTCGAACAGTTGGATGTAGCCAGAGCCTCCCGTATTAGGAGAAATTTCAGGCTATGAGTAAGGCATCAAATTACGCATTGTCATTGCGAGGCCACCTGTGGCCGTGGCAATCCGTATCCTTAAAACCCTCCGTTTTATACCAAATTCCCATATAATCGAAACATTTAGGGGAACGGATTCCCACGTCGGGCTTACGCCCTCCTCGGAATGACATGGCTCTTCGGTAGCCTATTCCTCTATTGAAAAGATGGATTTGGGCAAAAGCATACAGTTCGATAAACATCTATTTGACTTTATTTCAATTCCCATCGGCGAAGCCGATACCAGTGAAACTTGTCAAGTTTTGTGGACAGATAAAAGAGTTAAAAATTCGTTTGGAATGAGATACGCAATGCCGGAATGTAGTCTTACAGCGTTATAATACAGCTCTATATAGTCTACTATTTTTCTGGACGCTTCGTCATAGCTGTATTCCCTCAGAGACCCCAATTCCGTCTCCAAGGTATGCCAAAAGCTTTCAATCGGCTGATTATCACTGGGTGTTCCGGGACGGGACATACTCTTCCTGAATCCGTTTTCTTCAATCAGCTGCTTTGTCCTCTTGGCTGTATATTGGCTGCCTCTGTCACTATGGTATACCGCTCCCTCCGGAATCACAGGGTTTCTTCCCTTTGCCATTCGGAAGGCATTCTGGACTAATATCTGTGTCTGCTGTTTGGCAATTGACCATCCTACAATGCGTCTGGTTGCCACATCAATTACACCACAGACATACAACTTGCCGCCCTTGCAGACCAATTCTGTTATATCCGAACACCACAGATAATTTGCTTCCTTTACCGAAAACTTATCTTGTATCAGGTTTTCTTCGTAATATTGCTGCTCCGTTGGCTTTCTTTTCCGGTACTGTCTCTTTCGCCCGGCTTTAGCGACAAGACCATATTTCCTGAGAATGCAGCCAATACGATACTCGCTGATATTATGATTCTCGTTTAATAGTTCCTTTCGGATCCGAATACGGCCATAATTTCCGTGGTGTTTTTCAAAACAGTTAATTACAGCCATTTCTTCTGCTACTTTTTCACTGTTGGTCTTTGCTCTTGGGCGATAATAGTTGCTCCGTGACACCCTGATCAACTGGCATACTGTGCCGGTGTCATAGTCGGTCAGTTCCGCTTTGGCGAACTCGATCCGTCTGCCGGGTGTTTCGCAAAGTATGCCGCTGCTTTTTTTAATATCTCATTCTCCATGCGAAGTCGCTCATTCTCCTTTCGGAGTTTACGCAGTTCGGCATCTGCCGGCTTTAAGTGGCCTTTGCCCACAAATGCATCGTTACCGTAGGTTTGGTATTCATCTACCCAACGGTACAGCATCACATGGTGGATTCCAAGCTTCTCAGCTACAATTGAGGGCTTGAGTCCGTCCTTGAGAACTAATTCGCATGCTTTGATCTTGAACTCTTTTGTGAAATTTCTTTTCATTTTCAACACCTCGATTTTATTATATCTTTAACTCTTCGATGTGTCTACTTTTACTATACAAGTTTCAGTTATTAGTTCTTAGTTATTAGTCCTTAGCCTTACGGGGAAACATCTATTTGACGCAATATCCCTATCATAACAAAGTTCATGGATTGCATTTTTTTACAAAATATGATATTATTATCATTTGGAAAAATCATTCATTGGAGAGTACTTATGGAACGGAGTTTACGCAAGAAATATTTCGGAAACGCCGCTTTTTACCGTATGGCTCTGGCGGTTGCCATCCCTATTATGATCCAGAACGGCATTACCCAGTTTGTGGGTCTGCTGGATAATATCATGGTGGGACGAGTTGGTACGGAGGAGATGACCGGCGTTTCCATCAGTAATACCCTGATTTTTGTCTTTAATCTGGCCATCTTTGGGGCGGTGTCCGGTGCCGGTATTTTCGGCGCACAGTTCTACGGTAGTGGCGACCAGGAGGGTGTCCGCTATGCCTTCCGCTTCAAGCTGCTGATGTGTACCGTGCTGACCGCTGCGGGGATCGGCATTTTCCTCCTCTTCGGAGATAAGCTGATCATGCTCTACCTCAAGGGCGAGGGTAGTCCCCGGCAGATTCAGGCCAGCTTGGGCTTTGCCCGGGAATACCTGCACATTATGCTCATTGGTCTTGTGCCTTTCTTCCTGACCCAGTGTTATGCAGGCACTCTCCGTGAGTGCGGTCAGACCGTGGTTCCCATGGCGGCAGGCATTGTGTCCGTGCTGGTGAACCTCTGCCTCAATGCGCTTTTGATCTTCGGCTATCTGGGTCTGCCCCGGCTGGGCTCTGCCGGTGCAGCCATCGCCACGGTGGTAGCTCGCTTTGTGGAGGCTGCCATTGTCATCCTCTGGACCCATACCCACAAGGATCGCCAGCCCTTTATCCGTGGCGCTTATCGCTCCCTGCATATTCCCGGTAAGCTTCTGGCTGCCATCACCAAAAAATCCCTGCCTCTGCTGATCAACGAGGGACTGTGGGCAGGCGGCATGGCGCTTCTGAGCCAGTGCTATTCCCTCCACGGCTATGACGTGGTCTCCGCCAACAATATCTGCAACACGATTTCCAATGTGTTTAACGTGGCATTCCTTGCTATGGGCAGTGCCATCGGCATCATCGTCGGCCAGCTTCTTGGAGCAAATAAACTGGAGGAGGCAAAGGATACCGACCGCAAGCTCATCACCTTCTCCGTGCTGATCTGCTTTGTCATCGGCGGTGTAATGGCGCTGACCTGCAATCTCTTCCCCAAAATCTACAACACCACGGATGAAATTCGCTACCTGGCTTCGCGATTGATCCTGATCGTGGCGCTGTGCATGCCTATCAATTCCCTTGCCAACGCCTGCTATTTCACCCTCCGTTCCGGCGGCAAGACCCTGATCACCTTTATTTTCGACAGCTTCTATGTCTGCCTGGTCACGGTACCTCTGGCCTACTGCCTGAGCCGCTTTACGGAGATCCACATTGTGCCACTGTTCCTCATCTGCCAGCTGGTGGATATCGGCAAGTGCATTGTTGGTCTGACCATGATCCATAAGGGAATCTGGATCCAAAATATTGTAAAGGAAGCGTAATATGAACAGCCAATACTATCGTGACCGCGGTCTGCTGCGGATCTTCCTGGGCTATTTCAAGCCCCACAAAAAGCTCTTTGCCCTGGATATGCTCTGCGCCCTCTTTGTGGCGATGGTGGATCTGGCCTTTCCCCTGGTGTCCCGTTCTTCCATGAATGAGCTGCTGCCCAAGGGCGAGTTCACCGCCTTTTTTGCGGTGATGGCGGTAATGGCGGTTGCCTATCTGCTCCGCGCCCTGCTGTACTACGTCATCTGCTATTGGGGTCATACCTTCGGCATCCGTGTGGAAGCGGATATCCGTCGGGATCTGTTCCGGCATATGCAGTCCCTGGGCTACGATTTCTACGACCATAACCGCACCGGCCAGCTCATGAGCCGCCTGACTACCGATCTCTTCGAGATCACAGAGCTGGCCCACCATGGCCCCGAGGATCTGATCATCTCTGTGCTCACCATCATCGGCGCCCTGATCGTTATGTTCTCCATTGAGTGGCGCCTGGCTCTGGTGGTCTGTATTATTCTGCCCATTTTGCTGACGGTGGTCATTCTCCGCCGCAGAAAAATGAGCGCCGTATCCAAGAATGTAAAGAAGCGCACTGCCGCCATCAATGCGGAGATCGAGTCCTCCCTCTCCGGCATCCGCACTGCCAAGGCATTTGCCAATGAGACGGTGGAGTTCGGCAAATTCACCGAGGCCAACGAGCGTTTTAAGGTCTCCAAGCGGGAGTTTCACCGGGAGATGGGTATTTTCTCCGGCTCTCTGGAGTTCTTTATGTCCATTTTGTCCGTGGCAGTGGTGGCTGTGGGTGGCGCCCTGACCATGAAGGGCAATATTGAGATGGTGGATCTTCTCACCTTCAGCCTCTATATCTCTACCTTTACCAGCCCCGTCCGGAAGCTGGTGAGCTTCTCCGAGATGTTTGCCAACGGCTTTGCCGGTCTGGGTCGCTTTGCGGAGCTTATGCGCATGGAGCCTGCGCTGCAGGATGCCCCCGATGCCGTTGAGCTGGACAATGTGAAGGGCGAGATCGAGGTTCAGAATGTCCGCTTCTCCTATGAGGAGAACGAGGAGGTTCTGGAGGACATCTCCCTGCAGGTAAAGGCAGGGGAGACTGTGGCTGTAGTCGGCCCCTCCGGTGGCGGTAAGAGCACCCTCTGCCGCCTGATCCCCCGTTTCTACGATGTGGACGAGGGCAGTATTACCATCGATCACCTGGATATTCGCCATGTGACCCAGGGCTCTCTGCATAAGAATATCGGCGTGGTGCAGCAGGAGGTCTTCCTCTTTGCCGATACCATTGGCAACAATATCCGCTACGGCAAGCCCGATGCCACCATGGAGGAGATCATCGAGGCCGCCAAACGGGCGGAGATCTACGAAGACATTCTCCAGATGCCCGACGGCTTTGATACCTACGTGGGTGAGCGGGGAACCCTGCTCTCCGGCGGTCAGAAGCAGCGTGTGTCCATTGCACGGATCTTCCTGAAGAATCCGCCCATTCTGATCCTGGACGAGGCAACCAGCGCTCTGGATTCCGTCACCGAGGCAAAGATCCAATCCGCCCTGGATGCCCTGGCGGTGGGACGTACCACCCTGATCATTGCCCACCGTCTGTCCACCATCCGCAGTGCCTCCCGGATCATTGTAGTTGCGGACGGAAAGATCTGCGAGGAGGGCAGCCACGAGGCCCTTCTGGCGAAGGACGGCCTCTACGCCAGACTCTACCATACACAAAACATCGGCCAGAATATGTGTTAACATGAAATTATCAAAAAAAGTACAGCTTTTTTAGCCAAAAACAACGAAAAACAGAATATTTACTTGCTTTTTAGATAAAATTATGATAACATATACAAACTGTGCGCTCATAAGAACAGTTTGCATAGCGCATCATAGGATGAAAGAAACAGGAAAGGAAGATCCCCCATGAGCAAGGTATTGCTGCCGGAGGCTGCCATCAAACATTTTAGGACCGTAGGAACCCCCGTGTCCTGCGAGGAGTTCGGCTCCGGACATATTAACAGCACCTATCAGGTCGTCACCGATCTGGGTCATACTTATATTTTACAGCGCATCAATCAGTACGTTTTCAACAACCCCAAGGCGGTTATGGAAAATGTCGGCGCTGTCTGCGAGTACCTCAGAGAGCGGGTCAGTGACCCCAGCGAGACTCTCCACTTCCTCCAGAGCGACGAGGGAACCTATTACCACATCGACGAAAGCGGTGAGTTCTGGCGCTGCTATAAGTTTGCCGACGGCCTGTGCCTGGAAGCTCCCGAATCCGATGCGGATTTTTACGAGAGCGCCATTGCCTTCGGCCGTTTCCAGGAAATGCTGAAGGATTTTCCTGCCCATACCCTGCATGAAACCATTCCTCTGTTCCATAATACCATTAACCGCTATCGCCTCTTCAAGGAGGCTCTTGCCGCCAATAAGTCCGGCAGAGCCCACCTGGTGCAGGCTGAGATCGACTTTATCATGGCCAGAGAGCAGGAGGCCGGTACCATCTGCCGCCTGCTGGAGAGCGGTGAGCTGCCCCTCCGCGTGACCCATAACGATACCAAGCTCAACAACGTCCTTCTGAACAAGTACAGCCGTAAGGCTATGTGCGTTCTGGATCTGGACACGGTCATGCCCGGCTCCTCCCAAGTCGGAGGCCAAGCGGTCTTAGGAAGACAATAGAGAGGGACAACTGCTTGGCTCACAGAACGACATGGCTACGATCCGACTTTGAGCCATAACGATACCAAGCTCAACAACGTCCTTCTGAACAAGTACAGCCGTAAGGCTATGTGCGTTCTGGATCTGGACACGGTCATGCGCGGCTCCTCCC
>JAZNVK010000321.1:0-2033 GCA_045592805.1 Faecousia sp. | reverse complement strand
AGGTCAACCTTACGGGCCACCACGGTGCCGTCGGGACGTACCCAGGAGATAATATGGAAGCGCTCTGCATGGCGGATACGGTTGGAGATGAAGGTATCCTCACGGGGGATATCTACCTTTACCGTTCTGCCGCCCACCTGCATGCACAGCCAGGCTGCCAGAGGCTCATAGAGGGTATCCTGCTTGTTGCCGAAGCCGCCGCCGATATAGGGCTTGATGATGCGGATCCTGCCCCAGTCGATGCCCAGGGCCTGACCCACCGTCCTGCGGACAATATGGGGGATCTGGGTGGAGGAGACGATAACGATTTTACCGGCCTCCTGGTGGGCAACGGCGATATGGTTCTCAATGTGGCAGTGCTGCACGGAGGCGGTGTCGTACCACTTATCCACGCAGATGAGGCCGGGCTCCTTGATGGCCTCCTCATAGTTGCCACGGATATTGCTGGTGTGCTTCAGGACGTTGCCGGGGCAGGTCTCGTGGATCTGGGGAGCACCCTCCTCCATAGCCTTCTGCACGTCCAGCACAAAGGGGAGCACTTCATACTCTACCTTCACCAGACGGGCGGCACGGGCGGCGGCAACCTCATCCTCTGCCACAACGGCAGCCACGTCGTCGCCATAGTAGCGGACGTGCTGATTCAGCAGCTTACGGTCGGCGGTGTCCTGATGGGAGGGATCGGTGGACCAGGGGTGGCCTGCGGTGGGGAACTTGATATCGGGGACATCGAAGCAGGTGAGGATCTTCACCACGCCGGGAACCTTCTCTGCCTCGGAAATATCGATGGACTTCACAAAGCCGTGGGCAATGGTAGAGCGAACTACCCGGACGACCAGGGCATTCTTCTCGCACAGATCATCGGTGTACTTGGCTCTGCCGGTGGCCTTGTCGAAGGCATCCACACGGGTTACGCTTTTTCCAACATGATGGCTCATGAAATGGCCTCCTTACATATTGATTCCTTGTGTGGGCGAGACTGCCCACACAAGGGCCATGAGATCAGATCTTACCCAGTGCCTTCAGGATCTTCTCCGGGGTCATGGGCCAGCTGCGGAGCCAGACACCGCAGGCATCGTGGATGGCGATGCCGATGGCGGGAGCCGCGCCGTTGCAGGCGATCTCGGAGATGGACTTGGCACCGAAGGGACCGTAGTCATCGTTGACATCGATGAGTACGGACTTGAAGTCCTCGGGAGCGTCACCGATCATGGGTGCGCCGTAGTCGGTCAGGTTGGCATTGATGCACTTGCCGTCCTTATCCAGCACCATGTCCTCATAGAGGCTGTGGCCGATGGACTTCATGACAGCGCCGTAGATCTGGGTCAGGGCGCACTCGGGGTTGATGGGAGTACCGGCATCCTGCAGGGCATAGAACTTCTGCACCTTGATCTCGCCGGTCTTCACATTGACGGCAACCTGGGCGAAGTGTGCGCCGTAAGGCACGGAGGAGGCAGCGGTCACATAGCTGCCGTGGGCGATCATCTGGCCTCTGCCGGTGCCGCTGGTGGCGGTGTGGGTCAGCTCGTAGTAGCTGATGGCCTTGCCACTTGTCTTGGAGTAGACCTCGCCGGGGGCTCTCACATCCAGATCCTCCACCTTCTCTTCCAGCTGCAGGGCAGCCTCGGCCAGGATCTTGTCTTTCAGATTGTTGGTGGCCACCAGGGCAGCATTGCCGGAGAAGAAGGTGCCGGAGGAGGCATAGGAGCCGGTGTCAAAGGCGCAGGCATCGGTGTCGCCGGAGACCACGGTGATGCGATCCATGGGCAGCTTCAGAACCTCGGAGACGATCTTGGCGCAGATGGTATCCAGACCGGTACCCAGGTCAGCGCCGCCGCTGTTGAGGATGACGGTGCCGTCGGTTTCCAGCTTGGCGATGGCCTCAGCGTGATCCAGGCCGGGCAGGCCGGAGCCCTGCATGATCATGGCAAAGCCCTTGCCGATCTTCCAGTCGGGATCCTCGGATACTTCCTTCTTGCCACACTGGATCATCTCGCAGCCCTTGGCAATGGCCTCTTCCAGGCCGCAGGAGCCGA
>JAZNVK010000320.1:0-10932 GCA_045592805.1 Faecousia sp. | reverse complement strand
CGTTGGAGTGGTGAATGATGAATAGTGAATGGTGAATGGCGAAGGTATGCGCTTTGCGCATTGATTTTAAATAAATCGGCGGAGCCGATACCTCCATTATTCACTATTCACCATTCGTTATTCACCAAATATAAATTTCCGATTAGCGGCCTTTTACCAGATATTTGGCCAGGGCGTTGGACAGGGCGTTGATGCCGATGACCAGCACCAGAAGCACCACTGCCGTGGCGTATGCCTCGTCCATGTAGAGCCCCTCGTTTAAGAGGCAGTACAGGTGGATGGCCAGGGTACGGCCGGAATCCATCAGGCTCTGGGCATGTCCCGTGACCGTGCCGGCGGTGTAGATCAGGGCGGCGGTCTCACCGACGATCCTGCCAATGGCAAGGACGATGCCCGAGGAGATCCCCGGCATAGCTGCCGGAAGGACAATGCGAAACACCGTCCGCAGTTTTCCCGCTCCCAGACCAAAGCTGCCCTCCCGATAGCTGTCGGGTACTGCCATCAGCGCCTCCTCCGTGGTGCGCAGAAGCGTAGGCAAAACCATAATCGCCAAGGTCAGAGCGCCGGAGAGCAGAGAATTACCCATGCGGCAGGCCAGGACGAACATCAAATAGCCAAACAGGCCGTAGACAATGGAGGGAATGCCCGAGAGCGTTTCGGCAGTGGTGCGGATCAGTTTCACCAGACGGCTGCCCCGTGGGGCGTACTCCACCAGATAAACGGCGCCGCCCACACCGCAGGGAACGGCGATCAAAAGAGTCAAAAGCACCATCTGCACCGTGTTGACCAGGGCAGGCAGCAGGGACAGGTTTTCCGTCGTGTAGTTCCAGGCGAAGAGGCTGGGGCGCAGATGGGGAATGCCCCGAATCAGGATATAGGCAAGAAGCGCCAGCAAGAGCGCAAACACCAGTGCCGCCGACAGCAGCACCATGGATCTCCCTACGATCCGACGGGTTTTCATCATGCCTTTTCCCTCCTTTTCAGCGCCGAGAAGCACAGATTGATCAGCAGGATGAACACAAAGAGCACCACGCCGCAGGCGATCAGCGCCTCACGGTGGAGATCTGCGGCATAGCCCATCTCCAGGACGATATTGGCCGTCAGGGTGCGGATACCGTCGGTGATTTTTCCCGGGAGCAGCGCCTGATTGCCTGCCACCATGACCACCGCCATGGTCTCGCCCACGGCTCTGCCGATTCCCAGAATCACCGCCGCCAAAATGCCGGAGCGTGCCGCCGGAAGCACAGCGGAAAAGACGCTGCGCTCATGGTCTGCACCCAGGGCAACAGAGCCCTCGTAGTAGCTCTGCGGCACCGCACGCAAGGCGGATTCGGAAATATTGATCACCGTGGGCAGGATCATGATGCCCAGCATTATGGAGGCGGTGAGCATACCCTTGCCGCTGCCACCCATAAGGCGCTGCATCAGAGGCACCAGCACCACCAGACCAAAAAAGCCGTAGACAATAGAGGGAATGCCTGCCAGCAGCTCCACAGCGGATTTCAGCGGGCGGTAGAAGCGTTTGGGGCAGTAGTGCGCCATAAACAGAGCGCAGAGCACCCCGATGGGAACGCCGATCAAAATAGCACCGGCGGTGACAAAAATACTGGCGACGATCATGGGGAAGATGCCGTATTGATCCTGCATCGGAGACCAGGTGGTGCCGAACAGGAATTTTCCTACGCCGATTTTCCCGATGGTGGGGAAGCCGTTTCCGAAGAGGAAGAGGCAGATCAGCACCACCGCAACGACGGAGATGCAGGCTGTGAAGGCGAACACCGCCTGCATGACCCTCTCCTTGTATCTTTGCCTCATGCTGCCTGTGTCCAATCGCTGATCTCGCCCATAAAGATCGCACGCAGCTGCTCCATGGTCAGGCCGTCCACGGCGTTGTCACAATTGACGATCACCGCAATGCCATCCATACAGATGGTGGTGGGCAGGATGCCCTTGGCAGTCTCGCTCTCCTTCAGATTACGGGAGCTCATGGCAATGTCGCAGAGTCCCTCTGCCAGAGAGGACAGACCGGTGGAGGAGTCGAAGGTCTGGATCTCCACCTTGACATTGGGATTCAGCGCCATGTATGCCTCTGCCAGCTTCTCCATGACCGGTGCCACGGAGGTGGAGCCCGCCACCTTCACGGTGCCGCTAAGATTGGAAGCAACATAGCGCCCCTCGCTCACCGTCACATAACCGGCTTCGCTGATCACCTGCTGCCCCAAATCGCTGAGAATATAGTCCAGGAAGGCCTGCACCTCCGGGCGGTTTTCGCCCAAAGTCCCCAGCAGGAAGGGTCTTGCCAGAGGATAGCTGCCATCCTTTACCGTGTCAGCGGAGGCCGCTGTGCCGTCCACCTTCAGCGCCTTGACCTGCTCGTTGAGAGCGCCCAGAGAGATGTAGCCGATGGCGTTTTTGTTGCCTGCCACGGTCTGGAGCACCACCGCCGTGGAGGAGCTGATCTCCGCTCTGGCTGCGGTGCGGTCAATGCCGTCCTGCTCCACCCCGGTGAGCTCTGTAAAGGCGCTGCGGGTGCCGGAGCCCTCCTCACGGGAGATGACGGTAATGGTCTGTCCCTCCGTGCCGCAGGCCGCTGCGCACAGCAGAAGGCAGAAAATCAAAACAGTAATTACGATCTTTTTCATAGTAGAACACTCCTTTCTGTGATCTATCCATAGTTTAGCCCCCGGCTGTAAAATCCACACCCGGAAGAGAGTAAAAATCTTGTAAAATTCATTGCTTCTCCCCTCTGCCTGCGCTATAATGAGAGGTAGGAAAGGAGGCAGTGTCATGTCAGCCCTTTGTCTGCGAATCATCGCCAGCTGCTGTATGCTGCTGGATCACATCGGATATCTCTTCCCTGCGCTCGCCCCTCTGCGCTGGATCGGTCGGCTTGCCTTCCCCCTTTACGCCTTTTTGCTGGTCAACGGCTACGAGCACAGTTCCAACCGTCTGCGCTATGCCCTGCGGCTGGGGCTCTTTGCCCTGCTGTCCCAGATCCCCTTCTGCCTGTTCTGCGGCTACAGGGATTTCCTCTCTCACGGCAACGTCTTTTTTACCCTGCTGCTTGCATTACTGGTACTCTGGGCAACAGACAGCCTGACCAAAAGAAAATGGCTGCGCTTCTTTGCTCCCCTGCACGCGCTGGCGGTTTACAGTCTGTATTATTTCGGTCTGCTCTCCACGGATTACGGCGCAAAGGGACTGCTGTTTGTCCTGATTTTCTTCTATCTGCGCAAACGGCCGCTGCTCTGCAGCCTTGCCTCCCTGGCCACCCTCTTCCATATCAATCTCGTCAGCTACCTCCTGCAGACCCTCAAGCTCCTGCTGGGACGGGAGGCGACTTTTACCCCTGTCACCCAATGGCAAATGCTGCAGCTGTTCGCCCTGGCTGCCCTGCCGCTGATCTTCCTCTATAATGGCAAAAAAGGCAAAACTCCTGCCTCTTCCCTGGGAAAACGGGCTTTACAGTGGGGATTTTATCTGTTTTATCCCGTACATATGATGATTTTGTATCTAATTGCTTGACGAATTCCCTTTTTTGGGATAGAATGCTTACATCACGACAGTTCGAAACCATCCTGTCGAAAAACAAAACTATGGAGAATGAAGCATGAAAACAACAAAATATCTGACCCAAGCGGCCATCATCGCCGCCCTGTACGTCTGCCTGTGTCTGCTGCAGAACCTGCTGCTGCCCAATTCCGCTTCCATGGCAGTGCAATTTCGAGCAGCGGAAGCTCTGTGTGTCCTGGCGCTGTTCACTCCGGCAGCCATCCCCGGTCTGGCGCTGGGCTGTCTGCTGTTTAACCTGACCCAGGCAGGGGCGCTGCCGCTGGACTTTTTCATCGGCACAGCTGCCAGCCTTTTGTCGGCGCTGGGTATGCATATGCTGCGGAATGTAGGGTTTTGGAAGCTCCCCCTGCCCGCCCTGTGTATACCGGCGCTGGCCAACGGTCTTCTGGTAGGCGCGGAGCTGACCATCTACATCGAGGGCAGCAGCTTCTGGTTCAATGCCCTTTGCGTGGCGGCAGGTGAGCTGGCGGTGCTGTTCACCCTGGGAATCGCCCTCTATGGGGCACTGTCCCACCGTGGGCTTGGGAACAGAATTTTTCGGTAGTATAGTTTATGGTTCAGGGCAAAATCTATGCCGCCCTTCCCAAAATCAATCGAATGGAGGAAACGAAAATGAAGCAGTTTTTTGCACTTCTGCTCAGCGTTCTGATGCTGCTGGCTCTGGTGGGCTGCGGCGCTGAGGAAGCTACCCCCACGGAGCCCCACGATCACAGCGCCCATACGCAATCCGGCACTGTGGAAGCCCCCACTTCCGATGCCGCACAGGAGCATGACCACAACCACGTCAACTACAAGGGCTTAAACAGCAAGTCCTATACCCTGGAGGACGTCATCGCCGCCGAGGGTGCTGAACCCGCCTTCTCCTTTGATGCCAACAATGTGACCTACTATGTCTATAACAATGTGTCTGCCAATGACCTCCGTTTTACCCAGGTGCAGCACTCCTTTATGGGCGATTACAATCGAATTTCCTGCACCTCCTCCGGCAATGCCGATCCCCAGAGCGTCTATATGGAATGGAGCAATGCCATGACCCAGCTCTACGGCGCTGCGCTGGTCTCCGATACCGGTCTGATCCGCTGGGTGGATCACACCGGCAACTACGTGACCCTGACCATCCTCAATGAGGACACGGTGCAGCTGTGCTTCTACTTCACCGCCTGAACAGCAACAGTAAAAAACTCTCTGCATTTTGCAATGCAGAGAGTTTTCTTTTATCTTCATTTAGCAGAGCTTTGCGCCGGCGGGGATCTTGTCGTCCAGCATGATGAGGTTCAGCTTCTCCTCACCCTTCTCAGTGTGGACGGCAGAGAGCAGCATGCCGCAGGACTCACGACCCATCATCTTTCTGGGGGGCAGGTTGGTGATGGCAACCAGGGTCTTGCCCACCAGCTCCTCGGCCTTGTAGAACCTGGCAATGCCGGAGAGGATCTGACGGTCGGTGCCGCTGCCGTCATCCAGAGTGAACTGCAGCAGCTTGTCGGACTTCTTCACGTTCTGGCAGGCTTTGACCTTCACCGCACGGAAGTCGGACTTGCAGAAGGTGTCAAAATCCACCTTCTCCTCGGTGTAGGGCTCAATCTCCAGAGCGGGCAGAGCGGCCTTGGCAGCCTGTGCCTTCAGCTCTTCCAGAGCGGCCAGCTCCTTCTCCATGTCGATTCTGGGGAAGAGGGGGGCGGCTACGGAGGTTGTCCAGAGGGCGTTCTCGTCTGCGCAGTAGCACAGAGCATCCCAGGTGCGTGCCTCGGCAGGCACATTCAGCTGGTTCAAAATGGCGGTGGCGGAGTCGGGCATCACGGGAGAGATCAGGATGGCACCGATGCGGATGCACTCGCAGAGATTCTTCAGCACCGTCAGCAGGCGGGGCTTGGTCTCCTCGCTCTTGGCCAGGATCCAGGGAGCGGTCTCGTCGATATACTTATTGGCACGGTTGATCAGACGGAATG
Source organism: Faecousia sp. (assembly GCA_045592805.1). GTDB lineage: Bacteria > Bacillota > Clostridia > Oscillospirales > Oscillospiraceae > JAZOXB01. The sequence continues at coordinate 5,413 of JAZNVK010000320.1, read as the reverse complement.
CCTCGTTCAGCGCCACGGAGAACTGGAAGGCATCCATCTGCTTGGAGTAGTTGGCAATGACCTCGTCAGCCAGAGCCTTCAGCTCCTGATCCAGCTCGGCAGTCTCGCCGCCGGCGGTCAGCTTGCTGTCAAAATACTTCTGGGCCATGGCGGTGGTACGGGAGACCAGATTGCCCAGGACGTTTGCCAGATCCACATTGATGGTATTGATCAAAAGCTCGTTGGTGAAGTTACCGTCGGAGCCGAAGGGGAAGGTGCGCAGCAGGAAGAAGCGCAGGGCATCCACACCGAAGCGCTCAGAGAGCAGATAGGGATCCACCACGTTGCCACGGGACTTGGACATCTTCTCGCCGTTGAAGTTCAGCCAGCCGTGGCCGTAGACCTTCTTGGGCAGGGGCAGATCCAGGCTCATGAGCATGGCAGGCCAGATGATGGAGTGGAAACGGACGATCTCCTTACCCACAAAGTGGACATCCGCAGGCCAGAAGTCTGCCAGATCGTCGTACTTGTCATTCTCGAAGCCCAGAGCGGTCATATAGTTAAAGAGGGCATCGATCCAGACGTAGACCACATGGCCGGGGTCGAAATCCACAGGCACACCCCAGGTGAAGCTGGTACGGCTGACACACAGATCCTCCAGACCGGGCTTGATGAAGTTATTGACCATCTCGTTGACACGGCTGCGGGGCTCCAGGAAATCGGTGTTCTCCAGCAGGTCACGGATGCGGTCGGAATACTTGCTCAGACGGAAGAAATATGCCTCTTCCTCGGCGTCCATGACCTCACGGCCGCAGTCGGGGCATTTGCCCTCCACCAGCTGGCTCTCGGTCCAGAAGCTCTCGCAGGGCTTGCAGTACTTTCCCTTGTAGGAGCCCTTGTAAATATCGCCGTTTTCATACATCCGCTTGAAGATCTTCTGAATGGCGGCAACGTGATAGTCGTCGGTGGTGCGGATGAAGCGGTCGTAGGAGATGTTCATCAGCTTCCACAGATCCAGAACGCCCTTCTCACCCAGGACGATGTTATCCACAAACTGCTGAGGGGTCACGCCGGATTCCTTGGCCTTGTCCTCGATCTTCTGGCCGTGCTCGTCGGTGCCGGTGAGGAACTTGACCTCATAGCCACGCAGACGCTTATAGCGAGCCATGGTATCGGTGGCAACGGTGCAGTAGGCGTGGCCGATGTGCAGATTGGAGGAGGGATAGTAGATGGGGGTGGTAATATAGAATTTTTTCTTGCAATGATCACACATAGTGCATTACCTTCCTTTTTGTTTGCATTCAAGGGGTATTATATCACGGAAAAGAAAAAAGTGCAACGATTCCGGGGAAAATTTGGAACTTTAGCAGGAAATCCTCGTCAAAAAAGAAAAAGGAGGTTGCGCCATGAAACGATTCTTTTCCCTTTGCCTGAGTTTTTTCCTGCTGCTGATCCTCTGCGGCTGCACAGAGAAAACGCCGCCCACAGAGCCCTCTTGGACGGATGCCAAGCCCGTGATCTATCTCTACCCGGAGGAGAAGACCGAGGTCTCCGTCTCCCTGGAACTGGACGGAGAACTGACCTGTACCTATCCCGCCTATGAAGGCGGTTGGAAAGTCACCGCTTACCCCGACGGCACGCTGACCGACCAAAAGGGGCAGAGCTACAATTATCTCTACTGGGAGGGTATCGCTGCCCATGACTTCGATTTCTCTCAGGGCTTTTGCGTTCCCGGCAGTGAAACGGCGGCATTTTTAGAGGAAGCCCTGGAAAAATTGGGCTTAAACCGCCGGGAGGCCAACGAGTTCATTGTCTACTGGCTGCCTCTCATGGAGGGTAATCCCTATAATGTGATCAGCTTCCAGCAGGAGTGTTACACCGAGGGTGCTGTACTGGAGATCGAGCCTGCGCCGGACAGCCTGCTTCGGGTCTTTATGGCCTGGTATGCCTCTGATGAAGCGGTTGAGATTCCCGCCCAAGGGCTGAGCGCAGCAGAACGAGAGGGCTTTACCGTAGTGGAATGGGGCGGCAGCCAAGTCCTGCCCTGAAGCCTTGTGCTCTGACGGACACGATGCAGTGATATAAAAATTACCCGAAAAAGAGAAGGGAAACAGGTTCTTCTCTCTTTTTCGGGTGATTTCTTTATTTTCCCCGGATCTTGAAGATGATCCACATAAACAGTGTGCCGCAGAAGGCACCTGTGAGGTCGATCCAGATGTCCGTGATCTGGCCGCTGCGGCCTGCAATGAAGATCTGCAAAGTCTCGTCCAGGAAGGCCACCACCAGAGCGCCCAGCAGCGGCTTGTAAAAGTGAAAATTCTTGCTGCGCCAGAAGCAGCCCGTGAGGAAGATGCCCAAAACGGCAAATTCCGTCAGATGCCCCAGCTTCCGCAGGGTGTCATGGCTCAGATTGGGAAGCAGCTTATTCAGCCAGGAAAGAACGCCCAGGCTCTCCCGACTGCTCACGCTGGAGGGCATGGCAGAGTGGCCGAAGATCACAATGAGCCAGAGAATGGTAAAGACCAGCCAGAAGCGGAATTTCTTTTTGTTCATGGCGATTTCCCCCTCCTTACAGCAGCGTTTCCAGCTGTTCGATGGCGTAGGCGATAGCGCCCTCGTTACAGGGGACGGCCTCCCGGAAGAAGTCCCCACGAAGGCCGGGGTCACGGTCGGCGGGAGAAAAGGCAAAATCCGCCTCCCGGAGCATGGACTCGTCATTGGGGGCATCACCGGCGCAGACCAGAATGCTGCGCCCCATATCCTGCGCCAGACGACGGGCGGCTGCGCCCTTGCTGATGCCGCCGGCACAGATCTCAATCACCGTGGGCATGGAACGGGTCACATAGCACTTATCGCCGCAAAAGGCGGCCAGGTCGGCACAGATGGCGGCAAAACGGGCAGCGTCTTCGGGCGGCACATCCTTGGGATCCTTGGGATTGCGGCGCTGCGTGCCGTCGGTGATGACCAGCTTCATCCAGGGCTCGTCGATGCTGCTTAGACCGCAGCGGTAGGGCACCTGCTGAGAGCGGAGGAAATCCCCTCGCCAGCCATGCTCCTGAGCCACATAGTGGTACTGCAGACCCTGAATTTCAATGGTCACATTGGGGTAGTCCCCTTCCACCTTGCGCAGGATCTCCGGAGCAAAATCGCTGAGAGGGCAGGCGTAATGCTGCCGCTCCGTGCGGTAGTCGTAGCAGGCGGCGCCGTTATAGAGGATGCTGGGGGCATTGGTAGGCACCTGGGGGAAACGGCTGCGGAACATAGGCACGCTTCTGCCGCTGGCAACGCAAAAAATGCCACCCTCAGAGATAAAATATTCGATGGCCGCAATATTCTTTTGAGGCACAGCACCGTGACGATCCGTAATGGTCTGGTCAAAGTCGCTGGCAAAAAACACGTTGGAAAACTTCGCCATAACAGACGGCCTCCTTTCTGGAGTTTTGCCTATTTTACCACAAAATCCTCCAAGTGAAAAGGGGGTATTTTGGAGAGACATCGGGCAGGAAAAGGGAAGTATAGCGTTGGAGTGGTGAATGATGAATAGTGAATGGTGAATGGCGAAGGTATGCGCTTTGCGCATTGATTCTAAATAAATCGGCGGAGCCGATACCTCCATTATTCACTATTCACCATTCGTTATTCACCAAATATTAGTTTCCGTTTATGGGAACAGGGAACGGCTTGTGGCCGTTCCCTGTTTGCTTCCTATTAAGGCTGATTGACTACGCCGGTGAAGAGGGGCTGGTCGGTGAGGCCGGTGAGGACAAAGAGGAAGGGGCGATCCAGTGTGAACCAGATTTCATCCCTTGTGATCAGAGCACCCGCGGCATCCACTGCCATGACCGTAAAGGCGGCGGCGGTGCAGCCCTCCTCGTCTACAGTGACCCGGGCGGCATGGTTGATCTGGGTGACCTCCAGATCGTCAAGCTCCTGGCTCAGGGGGCTGAAGTCGGAGACGGTGTAGTCAAAAACATCGGTAATACCCAAAGATTGGAAACCCTCGATCAAGTCAGTCTGGGAAACTACGTCGAATTTGGGCATCTTGAGATTGAGGAAAACCTCCTTGCTGTTCTCCCAGGTGGGGTTACGGGTCATACTCCAGACTTCGCTGCCCGAGAGGACTTCGTCTACGCTGACACCCTCGTCGGGGAGGATGAGCCACATATATCCGCCGGTTTCCATTGCCTTGCGGACGGCGGTGTAGTCCTCTCCCCAATAGACAGTGTCTGCAGTGGCCATCTCCATATAGGTGACAGTCTGCTCCCCCTCAGGACTGTAAAAGACATCCTCGTGGGTCTGGGCGGTACGGAATTCCTTTACCCAATTACCCTGATAGTAGACCGTGGAGGCCAGGGCCAGGACACAGGAGGGATCCAGCTCCACTTTGTCCGCCTGGGCATCCAGGAGGCCGCCGGTATTGTCCTTGAGCCACTGCTGCAGCAGTTCATTATAGGCATCGGTACCCATATGCCCCCAGTGGGAGGCGGCATAGTATTCCTCTGCCAGAAGCGCCATGGTGTCGTCATTGTAAGAGAGGCTCTCGTCCAGCCAGAGAGAATTGGCTAAAACGCTGGTAAGTGCGCCGTCTTTGGAGTAGTTGGCACGCCAGACATTCTGCGCCTGGGTGCGCAGCTGCTCTATATCCTCCACATCCAGAAGCTCCAGGATCTGGGCACGGGAATTGCCCTCCGTCAACTCTGCCAGCATGGACAGGGCCAGGTACACATTCACCGGGGAGTAGACCCGATTCTCTGTACCGGCATTCATCAAAAAGGTGGGTGCGGTGGCCTCGGTGAAGGCATTGACCGCCCGGTCGGAGGCATTACCGGCCTCCTTGGCGGCATCACGCTCCAGGCTCCAGGCTTCATACTGGGCAAAATATGCGTCCCAATCCACAAAGCTCTCCGTGGGATAGGGAGCGGAGGCAGGATAGGTGGGGCTGCGAAGTACACGAGGCTGGGTGGCATTCGTTTGGATGGGAGTCTTCTCGGTGCCAAGAGACTGTCCCGATCCCGAGGGCGAATTGTCAGGGGTCGGGCGGTTCCACAGAGCGGGCGCTGCCAGACCTACGATCAGGCAGAGGCAGGCTGCCAGGGCCACAATGGGGATCCAGAGCTTGCGCCGGGGCTGTTTGCGTTTTCTATTGGCCTCTAAGAGCAGGTCATCATCCACCTGTCCCAGAAGCTCTGAGAGCTGTTCTTTTTTCATAGGATCAATCCCTCCTGTTGCAGGTACTGTTTCAGGCTCTGCCGGGTGCGGTAGAGCAGGGTTTTTACGTTGGCCTCCTTAAGATCGTGCCGGGAGGCGATGGCTTTGATGGGGTCGGCGAAGAAATAGCGGCAGAGGAACACCGTCCGCTCTCTTTGGCGCAGCTGCCCCAGGAAACGGTCTATGCCATGGCGCAGCTCCTTCTCCCGGAGGGCATCCATCAGAT
>JAZNVK010000319.1:0-6106 GCA_045592805.1 Faecousia sp. | reverse complement strand
GATTACCCAGCGCTGGATATACAGACGGCCGTATTCATCATACTCATGCTCCGTCCGCTGGACAAGGGTGGTGCCGTCATACTGACTGCTGCGAACCATTCTCCCCAGGGAGTCGTACTCAAAATAGTAGGAGTCCAGAAGTGTCCCGGAGCTGTTTCGATAGTTCAGCTGCGCCATTGCGCCTTCTGCGCTGTAAAAATACTCGATGTAGTTTCCGGTATCATTATACACCGTTTTGACCAATCTGTCAAACTCATCATAGAAGTAATTAATACGGTCTGCATTGCCGTAGGTAACGCCGGTCAGATTACCGCCGCCATTTCCGGTGGAGCCGCTGTTAATATCCTCATAGGTGTAGGTTGCCAGGGTACGGGTTCCTACCTTGATAGAGGTATTCTGTCCCCAGAGGTTGTAGGCGAAGTTATAGTACTGATGCTGTTCCGTACTGCCCCGGTAGGTCTTGCGGTTCAGCTGGCTGAGCTGCCCGTTTGCATAGGTGTAGGTGACTGAGGCAATGCCGGACTGATAGGTCTGCTTCGGGCGGCTGTTCTGCGGGTAGTAGGTGTAATACGTAGTGACATCGTTGGCATTGGTAGAGGATGTCATATACTGGTAGCCGTAGTCATAAGTATAGGAGGTTATGCCGCCGGAGGAGTCATTTACCAGAGTGGTATGGTTCTTATCCGGGCTGGCATCGGCAGCGCTGTAGAGGTAAGCGGGATTTGTCGTGGTATTGGTAGAGGTCAGGGTGGAGCTGAACATATTACCGGCGGCATCGTATACATAGGTGTTCTTGATCCCGGCGGCGGTGGCGGTCAAAATATCATGCTGGGTGTTGTAGGTATAGTTAAACTTGTTACCGTTGGCGGCGGTGTATTCCGTCAGATCCACGCCGTTTTGTGCGTACTCGGCAGAATCGCTGCCGGCACCGGCCTGAGCGGAGGATATCAGGTTTCCATCCTTGTCATAGTAATAGGTCTGTCCCGGCTCAATGCGCAGGGAGGCATTGTCGAAGAGCGCTGTATTGTAGTTGCGGTCATAGGCCAGGAGAACGACGACATCCAAAAGCGCCTTACCTGCGTCCTCCTCCTTAGCGGCAACAACACCCTGAAGGTGCTGCCAGCCATCGTAAAGCGGGTCAAAGGAGAAATACTGGTCATCCGAGGTTCCATCGGCATAGCTCAAATGGACAATGATGCCAAAGAATGGCTCATCGCTGTCTATAGATGTCTTCTCTTCTACGCTGTGGGGATTTGCCGCAGCCTTTGCCCAGGCAGAGACCAGGAATACCGTTCCCGGATCGCAGGCCATGCCCACACGCTGAAGGACACGGTGATTCGCAGCATCTCCGGGGAGGGAGATGGCCTTGTTCCCGAAGGGGTGGCTCACATTGTAGTTAACGCTGAAGGTTCCGCTGCGATACCAGGTAGCAGCATTGGCGGAAGAGATCGCCGTAGAGGTGGTAGCTGTGAGATTGGAGGCGGTAGCATTCTCAAAGGAGCCCTCCTCCAGAAGATTATAGGTGCTGGGGGCTTCCCCTTCCTCCAACTGCAGAGCATCCGCATAAACCGTACCGGTGGCAATGAGCTTGATCTGATACGATTTGGTGGATGCCGGAGTGAAGGTGCAGCTGATTCGCTGCCAACCGTCATTGGCTCCGGAAGTGGGGTAGTCTACCGTCAGGCTGTTATAGGGGGAAGCATCTCCGGTGACACTGAGATGGGCGCTGCTGCCATCCGGGACATTGACATAGGCAGAGAAGGTATATTCCACCCCTGCGGTTAAGGTTACGTCCCGATAGAGTGTGCCGTCTGTCACCGAGAAGGCTTGGGAACCGTAGAGTACATTTGTGCTCTGGGAAGCTCCGCCTGTCCAGTGGACTGCGCCCAGCTCGCCGCTGTTATTGGTCATCAAGTCCACGCCCTGCTGCCCGGAAGAGGCTCCGGCGGTAAGGCGGTTGTTTTTGGGCGAGGTGCCGCTGTTCTGGGTATAAGTGGCAGAGCCAACACCCATAATCCGGGTCTCAGAGCTGTCGGTTGTATAGTTTGTAATAGTTCTGCCGAAATAGTCAAAGATCTTGAAGTTCAGCAGATCGTCCTCGGTATTTTCAAGCTGGTCATCTCCGTAGTAGCGGTACACCGCCTGACTGCGGCTGCGCTTATAGCCGTGCATTTTTGCACCATAGACACGGGTGCTATTGGAGAGGACATATTCATATACGTTGCACAAATCCTTGCTGTAGCTATAGGAGAAGGCAATACCGTAGTTTGCCTCGGTGTCATAGGCGCTTTCCATCTTTGCCCAGCGGTAGAAAGTGGGATCCTCCATATAGGAGTATTGTGCTTTAACACCATCCGGGAATGTAATGGAAGTCAGGCAGGTAATAGCTTCATGTTCACCGTTTGGAGCCTGAAGAATTGTGTATCCAAAGCTGGTGACCCGCCCCGCCTCATCTGTCACGGATTTCAGGAAGTTGGTATAGCTTTCGGCGGAAGAATAGTATGCGAAGGTGGCCAGAGTTTCCGCTGCTGCGCCGTTATTCTGCCGTGTAATGGAGCCCAACTGTCCGGTGCCAAGATAGTTATAGCTGATCTTATTCCCATAGGCATCGGTCTGCCACTTCAGGAAGCCATTGCCGAAATGCCAGGTATTGCCGCTTTCGTCGGTCATGACAAAATCCGGATCGTTATCCTGGATCTTTAATTTCAGGCCATTCTCATTTGCATAGTAGCCGTAGGACAGGCTTTCTTCGTCTGTGTCATAGTAATAATAATGCTCCGTGCCGTCGGCATCTGTGTGAATCAGGCAATAATCCGATACATCGGAGGGATTATCGACCAGCGCCTGCTTGATCACTGTCTCCTGGGCAGAGAGCTTCCAACCGCCACCAAAGCGCATGGAAGTAAAGGGCTTGGTATTCATTCCACCGTCTGCACCAAAGAGGCGGCTTTCATAGGCAGTATTATAGATCAAGGAGAGACCGAAAGGCATCACATTACTGGAAGACGAGATCAGCGGTGTAATGATGGTACCCTGCATGGAGAAGTCACTGATATACGCTGCGCCCGCTCGTCCGATACCTACTGTTTGTGCGGAATAATAGCTTTCCACACCAACAGTATTTCTATAAGCAAGCACCAGCATGGGAGGCGTACCGTAGACGGTGTTGGGAGAGGCAAAGGAGGCTCGAGAACTGACTTCGGACTCGTCCGTTGCCATCAGAACAAAGCCCAGGTTCATCTGCGGGTCACGACACCATTCGAATGCCATCGATGTGATATCCCAAACGGTAGGAACAGTACTGCTTACAGTGGAAGAGCTGAGTGTCTGCTTGTCTATGAGGGTGGCGTTGCGGACAGTTAGATTCGTGTCTTCTGCTTTGTTCCAGGTGAGAGTCTGAGCCCAATTAACCCAATCCGTTACCTCGTTTGTGTTCAAGGTCAGGCCATCTGCCTTATCCAGCGCATACATTCCTAACTCCAGCGTGCTGCTGCCGCCGGTCTTTCTGCTATAGGCAGTCTGGAATAGGTACAGGTTTGCCTGAATTAGTTCGCAGCCCGCAGGGAGATCAAGAAAACCCTCATTGATATGGAAATAGCTGCGGGTCAGGCCGTTGGGGTTTGAAGTAGTAATGTCCAGTGCGCCTGCGTAAAGGCCCACACGAGAGGGGTCGGGCTGGTCTGCCACACCGTTGGTTGCATTACCCTGTCGAACATAGGTGGCGCTGATCATGGTGTCACCGGTGGCAAATTCGGAAATTGTGGGATCCAGAAGGACAGGGAAGGCTCTGCCTTCGGCGTTGATCCAGTCGGCATCTGCGGTGACGGTGAGGATATAGCTGCTGCCACTGCCGGTGAGGGTATAGGCTGCATCATAGGAGTATTCCTGATTAGCATCCACCATATAGGGAGCGGGAATGGCATAGACGACCGTCCCATCGGCTGCCGCAAGGAGGATACTGCCATCGGTCTGCAGGGTGGGGGTCAAGCCCTCTGTTTGCAGGGTAAAGGCATAGGAGTATTCTGTCTGAGGTGCGGAGATCACGATGCTCTCTTTCATCGTGTTGCCGTAGTTTTCATAGCGAAGGGTAGCACCGTGGAAGGAGGCCGGATATTCCAGGGCAGAATAGAGCTTCTCCGGCTGCACCTGGGCGAGGAACGGATCCTCAATCGTCTGGGCAGCAGGGGCAGCTGTGGTCAGGATCTCCGCAGGGATCAGGGTCGCTTCCGAATCCTCGGTAATGCTGCCGTTGGCTACTACCGGCTGATCCGGCACAATGGGCAGCTCCGCATCGGGTTCCCGAACGGGGGTCATAGACAGACCGTAGTTCCCCTTCTGTACAGCCAGGAGCACCTCGGCATTGGCATCGGCAGCAAAAAGGCGGATGCTGTCGCCGTTGACAACGCGGTAGCCGGTGACGGTACCCTGTGCGGTAATGGGCAGCAGGGTGTTGTCATACTCGACCCACTCTCCGTCATCTTCATAATGGACGGGAGTTCCATAGCGGACGGCGATGTAGCTGCCGTCATCCAGGCGGAAATGCTTCACCTTTTCCTCCCGCAAGGCTTTCTCTTCAAAGAGGATTGTTGCGGAGGACGGAACGTCCTGTGTCGTTTCCATAGGCTCGGCGGCAGGCAGTTCGGTTTCCTCGGCAAATACTGCTGCCGGGAGCAGCTGCAGGACGATCGCTACTGTTAACAGCAGCGATAGCAGTTTTTTGCTGATTGCTTTCATGGTCGTTCTCCTTTCTTTTTCATTCGTGTTTGATGACGATCCGATTTGAGAAGTGCACTATTGCCTTCTCTATCATAATTTATCGGAGAACGAAAGGATTTTTCACTATTTCAGCAGAAAGTTGTTAAAAAAATTTGTTTATATTCCGTATTATACCCGTAAACGGATAGATAATCAAGTATAAATATGCGTTTGCTTGATAAAAATTAGCAAAGAAACAGTCTATAATATAGAAAATATCCGTTTGGGGGTAGTTGATATGCCAAGCACAAATAAAGAATTAGCGCACGAAATGGGCAGGCGTATCGCTGCCGTGCGAAAAAACAGAGGACTGACCCAGGAGAAAGCCGCAGAACAATCCGGCCTGTCTGTACAATATATTGCCAAAGTTGAGCAGGGAATCCACTGTGTCGGTGCAGACAGCTTGTTAAAGCTGTGCAAGCTGCTAAATGTCAGCGCAGATTATCTGCTTACCGGAAATGAAGAGGCGCAGAGGGTACGGGAGCTTTCCTCTTTTACGAAAGAGTTATCCGAAGAGCAGTACCGGAAAGTACTTACAGTGTTGCGCACGATGGTTGACTATAAATAGCCCTTACAGAGGTAGTTATGACAGAGCGAGAGAGAAAAATAAAGGATGAGTTTGTTAAACTATATTCGACAAAATATAGTAGTATGTGCTATCATGCCCGTAAAAAATTGCAAGAAGCAGGAATTCCGGACAGCATAGCCTCTCTGTGTGCAGAGGATGCAGTACATGATACATTTACGGCTCTTTGGAAAAACGCAGAGATGGTATTGGACGGGGAGCACGTAATGGCCTGGGTAAACAAAGTGCTGAATAATAAGGTAACCGATGTTTTTCGCGGGGAGCAATGGTTGAAAAATGTGCTTTCCCGGATCAAAGGGGAACTCCATGAACACCGAGACAGCCTGTTTTCTGATTCGGAATTGCTGATCTTTTTAAGACAAATCCTTTCGGAAAATGAGTTTCAGCTTATCTGCTTGGTCTATCTGTATCGAGAGAAACCGGCAGATATTTGCAAAAGATTGGGCATAAAATCATCATCTCTTTCCATGCGGTTACGACGGGCAAAAGAGAAAATCAGAAAAATTATTGAAAACGATGGTGAAAAATAGACGATTTCTCCGATATATATAGCAGAGGAGGGCATAGAAGTGTCAGATAATATTTATGATTTTCGATCCGCAAAAGTAAAAGACCGCCTGATGAGCATGGACTATGAAGAACTGAACCGACATCTGTCGGAGGTTTCTGACCTGCCCGATTTTGCTCAAAAGGACGGCTATATCTGCTTAATATGGGAGGTGATGGAGGAAAAGAACCCGAATCCCTGTAATTTCAGCGATGAGG
>JAZNVK010000318.1:0-5366 GCA_045592805.1 Faecousia sp. | reverse complement strand
CAGCCAGCCAGACGGTCGCCATCACGACGGATGGACTCGTATACGGTTGCCAGAGCTTCGCCGGTGATGTTGTAGTGCCATACGGGGTTGCCCATTTCTTCAAACTGGTTGAAGATCATGACATCCTCACGCTGGCGCAGTTCCCAGGTCTTGTCGAAGATCTCCTTGACGTTGGACTCGCAGCCGGGGGTTGCGATCACTTCGCCGGCAACGGACTTCAGCCAATCAAAACGCTCCTGGCTCATCTCAGCAGGCAGGATGGCGATGGACTGGCAGGCCAGCAGCTTGGAGTTGAAAGCGCCGCCACGGCAGTAGTTGCCGGTGGAGGGCCATACAGCCTTATGATAGGTTGCATCAAACTGGCCGGTCACCAGACGGGGAACCAGACAGCCGAAGGAAGCGCCGACCTTATGGCAGCCGGTGGGGAACCACTTGCCGGCCATGGCGACAATACGAGCCTTGACACCGGTGAGCTCAGAGGGGAACTCCACATAGTTGGGAACCTTCTGGAACAGGCCGCCGGACTCCTTGGCCTCGTTCTTCCAGGTGACACGGAACAGGTTGACGGGATCGAAATCCCACAGACCGGTCTTTGTCAGCTTCTCTTTAATCTTTTCGGGTACCAGCTCGGGGTTCTGCATCTGGGCAAAAGTGGGAATGATGATGTTGTTCTCCCTGGCTTTTGCGATGTTGTTGGCAAGGCCTTCCTTGTTAATGCGAAGATCAATCATTGTTTTTTCCTCCTGTTTTCACATCTAAATAAGAATAAAGGGTGTACTTGGAAATGCCAAAATGATTTGCGATCTTGTCTCCGGATTTGGTGATGAGCATAGCGCCGTGGTCATTGAGGAAGTGGATCGCACGGATCTTATCCTCCTTGGTCATCAACTGGGCAGGCTTGCCCACCAGGCGGTCTGCCTGACGGATCAGATCATCCAGCAGATCGTTGACATTGTGGGTAATACGGGCAGGGTCCTGCTCTTCCTTACTCGCAGTAGAGGTCAGAAGACCGATGGCCTGCTCCGCCATCACAAGGGTGGAGATGTCCAGATTGACGCCAAAAATCGCCGCAGGTTTGCCGCTCTCATCGGGGATAAATACAGAAGTGGACTTCAGCAGCTTCCCGTCGGGAGTGCGAGTGAGGTAGGCATACTGATCCTCCGGACAGCTCTCCACCCGTCCCAGCTGCTGCAAAACCACCTGAGATGGACCGTCACCCAGCTTACGTCCGCTGACATGGCCGTTTTCTATGGCGACGATGGAATTGGAAAAACTGTTTTCAGAGATCTCATGGACCACAACCTCGCAATTGGTGCCAAACTCTGCAGCGACACCCCTTGCAATGCGGCGAAGAAGTTCGAGTTCACTCTCTCTGAGCATATATCCGCTCCTCTCTGTATTTACTATATTATAATGATACCATATATTTTTCATAAATCAATTCCTTTTTCAAAAAATTTTTAGGAATTTGAAAAAATTTGTTTGACATCTGGAATAGATATGGTAATATAAAGATGGTACTGCGTGAAATGCAGTGATATATGAATTATTTGGAGGGTTTTGTCATGGATTTTGCAGCAATCAAGAAGGCAGCTGAAGGCTACCGGGCAGACATGAGCCGTTTCCTTCGGGACATGATCGCCATCCCCAGCGAGAGCTGCGAGGAGGAAGGCGTTGTCATGTGCATCAAGGCTGAGATGGAGAAGCTCGGCTACGACAAGGTCGAGATCGACAAGCTGGGCAATATCATCGGCTGGATGGGCGACGGCGAAAAGATCATCGCAATCGACTCCCACATTGACACTGTAGGCATTGGCAATATCAACAACTGGACCCATGATCCCTATGAGGGCTACGAGACCGACGAGATCATCTACGGCCGTGGCGCTTCCGACCAGGAAGGCGGTATGGCTTCCGCTGTCTACGGCGGCAAGATCATGAAGGATCTGGGTCTCATTCCCGAAGGCTATAAGATCATGGTTGTCGGCTCCGTCCAGGAAGAGGACTGCGACGGTATGTGCTGGCAGTCCATTGTCAACGAGTACTTTGACGGCCCCGAAGATGCCAGAAGCAAGGTTGAATTCGTCATCTCCACCGAGCCCACTGACGGCGGCATCTACCGTGGTCACCGTGGCCGTATGGAGATCCGTGTGGATGTCCGTGGTGTCTCCTGCCATGGCTCCGCTCCCGAGCGTGGCGACAACGCCATCCACAAGATGGCTGAGATCCTGCTGAACGTCCGTGACCTGAACGAGAACGACGCCGGCGACGACAAGGAGATCAAGGGTCTTGTGAAGATGCTGGATCCCAAGTACAACCCCGACCATTACGAAGATGCCCGTTTCCTGGGCCGTGGCACCTGCACCACCTCTCAGATCTTCTACACCTCTCCCTCCCGCTGCGCTGTGGCTGACTCCTGCGCCATCTCCATCGACCGCCGTATGACCGCAGGCGAAACCTATCTGTCCTGTCTGAAGGAGATCGAGGATCTGCCCGCCTGCCGGAAGTACAAGGAGGATGTGAAGGTCTTCATGTATATGTAGGACCGTCCCGCATGGAACGGCCACGTCTATGAGACCGAGTGCTTCTTCCCCACCTGGATCAACAAGGAATCCGCCACTCACGTTCAGGCTCTGATCGATGCCCACCATGCTCTGTGGGGCGAGGAGAGACTGTGGGTGGACGAAACCGCCAAGGCAAAGCGTGAAGGCCGTCCCCTGACCGACAAGTGGACCTTCTCCACCAACGGCGTTTCCATCCAGGGCCGCTATGGCATCCCCTGCGTTGGCTTCGGTCCCGGCGCCGAGTCCCAGGCTCACGCTCCCAACGAGATCAACTGGAAGCAGGATCTGGTGGTTTGCGCTGCTCTGTATGCCGCTGTTCCCGGCCTGTATAAGCCCGAGAACAAGGACACCGAGGCTGTGTTCCGCCAGGAGCTCACCGGCAACGACATCCGCTGATTAAAAATATATTTATTGGAGGATCATAACATGAGTAAGACTGTAAAGCTCGCAAGACATCTTGAGACTCTGCGCATCAACAATATGTACAAGTCCGACTTCTACTGGACTTGGGACAAGACCGACGACGAGATCGACGCCATTTTCACTGTAGCCGACGCTCTGCGTGACCTGCGTGAACGCAACAAGTCCACCCGTATTTTCAACTCCGGCCTGGGCATCTCCCTGTTCCGTGACAACTCCACCCGTACCCGTTTCTCCTGCTTCCGCCTGCAACCTGCTTGGTCTGGAAGAGCAGGTTCTCGACGAGAAGAAGTCCCAGATCGCCCACGGCGAAACCGTCCGTGAGACCGCCAACATGGTCTCCTTCATGGCTGACGTCATCGGCATCCGTGACGATATGTACATCCGTCAGGGTCACGAGTATATGAAGACCTTCATGGACGCTCTGGAAGACGGCTACCGTGACGGTATTCTGGAGCAGAGACCCACTCTGGTCAACCTGCAGTGCGACGTGGATCATCCCACCCAGTGCATGGCTGATATGCTCCATGTCATCCACTACTTCGGCGGTGTTGAGAACCTGAAGGGCAAGAAGGTCGCCATGACCTGGGCCTACTCCCCCTCCTACGGCAAGCCTCTGTCCGTTCCCCAGGGCGTTATCGGCCTGTTCACCCGTTTTGGCATGGACGTCTGCCTGGCTCATCCCGAAGGCTACGAGGTTATGCCCGAGGTGGAAGAGATCGCCCGCCAGAACTGCGAGAAGTACGGCTCCAAGTTCTCCAAGACCAACGATATGAAGGAAGCCTTCAAGGATGCCGATATCGTTTATCCCAAGAGCTGGGCTCCCTTCAAGGCTATGGAGGAGCGTACCGCTCTGTACTCCAAGGGCGACCAGAAGGGCATCGACGAGCTGGAGAAGAGACTGCTGGCTCAGAACGCCAACCACAAGGATTGGGCCTGCACCGAAGAGATGATGAAACTGACCAAGGACGGAAAGGCTCTGTACCTGCACTGCCTCCCCGCCGACATCACCGGCCTGAGCTGCGAAGAGGGCGAAGTTGACAACTCCGTCTTTGACCGCTACCTGGTGCCTCTGTACAAGCAGGCTTCCTACAAGCCCTATATCATCGCTGCCATGATCTTCATGTCCCAGGTTAAGGATCCCGTTGGCACCCTGATGGCTCTGGATGCAGCTGACAGCAAGCGCAAGATTTTCTGATTTGAATTAAAATACTGAGCGGGAGCCTTTGCTCCCGCTCAAGCTAAATAAGAGGTAATGGATTATGTCGAAAAGAATCGTGATCGCCCTGGGCGGCAACGCTCTGGGCAATACTCCCTATGAGCAGCTGGCTCTGGTGACCGAAACCGCCAAGCCCATTGTTGACCTGATCGAAGAGGGCAACGAAGTCATCATCGCCCATGGCAACGGCCCCCAGGTCGGCATGATCAACCTGGGCATGGGCACCGCCGCCGAGGCTAAGGCCATCAAGTCCGATATGCCCTTCCCCGAGTGCGGCGCTATGAGCCAGGGCTACATCGGCTACCATCTGCAGAACGCCATCGGCAACGAGCTGGCCGCCCGTGGCATTGAGAAGGACGTTGCTACCGTAGTCACTCAGGTGCTGGTAGATGAGACCGACCCCGCCTTCCAGAATCCCACCAAGCCCATCGGCTCCTTCTATGACAAGGAGACCGCCGAGCGCATCGCCAGGGAAAAGGGTTACACCATGGTAGAGGATGCAGGCCGTGGCTACCGCCAGGTCGTCCCCTCCCCCAAGCCCATTGACGTCATCGAGAAGAACACCGTCAAGGCCCTGATCAATGACGGCTGCGTGGTCATCACCGTCGGTGGCGGCGGTATCCCCGTGGTCCGCAGAGAGGGTAAGCTTTACGGCACCCCCGCTGTCATTGATAAGGACTTCGCCTCTGCCAAGCTGGCCGAGCTGGTCAAAGCCGATGCGCTGGTGATCCTCACCGCTGTGGAGCGTGTGTGCATCAACTGGGGCAAGCCCAACCAGGAGAGCCTCAGCGAGATGACCGTGGAGCAGGCCGAGCAGTATTGCGAAGAGGGCCATTTCGCCCCCGGCTCCATGCTGCCCAAGGTCAAGGCTGCCATCTCCTTCGCCAAGTCCGGCGGCACCGCCATCATCGCCCTGCTGGAGAACGCCGGCAAGGCACTGAAGGGCGAATCCGGCACTGCTGTGCATCTGTAAGATTCTGTTTTTTAGTGCTGTTGCAAAACCTGATTTTGCAACAGCACTTTTTTGTCATATTGCAAAATAGATGTTTATCGGTGATACTAAGGACTAATAACTAAGAACTAATAGCTGAGGTATCGGCTCCGCCGATGGAATTTGAAATTGAGTCAAATAGATGTTTATCGGTCTGTGGCACTTTCTTGTG
>JAZNVK010000317.1:0-6305 GCA_045592805.1 Faecousia sp. | reverse complement strand
GCCGCGATTCTATTCTTGCTTATTCGATGATGATGCGGCAGCCGCCCCAGTAGTGGCTGCTGTAGTAGCCGCTCCACAGGGTGTCGATGACCACGCCGCGGGTGGGGTTGGAGGCGTGGATGAACTGTCCCTCGCCTAAGTACAGGCCAACGTGGGTGATGTAGTAGCCGTTGCCGCTGAAGAAAACCAGATCACCGGGCAGCAGCTCGTCCTTGGTGACCTTAACGCCGTCCTCGTACTGCTCCTGCGCACCACGGGAGAAGGAGTAGCCGAAGTGCTTGTAGACGTAGAGCACGAAACCGGAGCAGTCGAAGCTGTTGGGGCCGTTGCCGCCGTAGACATAGGGATAACCCTCAAAGCTGCGGGCGAAGGCACAAAGGTCGCTGATCAGCGCCTCATACTCCGTCATGGCCTCCTCGCCGTCGGGGTGCTCCTCGATCCACACGGTGGTGTACTTGAAGCAGCGCAGGAAAATGGCGATTGCTTCTTCAATGGTGGTTGGGTTCTTGGGATTCAGGTTCTTGCCGTCGCCACGGACAGCGCCGATATAGATCATCAGACGGGCAGGTGCCTGCGCCCAGGTGGCAACGGAGCTGCCGTCCTTGTACTGTCCCAGGGAGACGGCACGGCTGTCTTCACGGGGATAGCCGATGGCCTTCATAAAGTTGGCCATGATCTTGAAGAACTGCTCACGGGTCAGGGTGTCGTTGGGGCCGAACTTGCCGTTGCCGTAGCCGTCCACAATGCCCAGCTCATAGGCTGCGTTGACATCGGGGTCGCTGGTGTCTGTGAAATGAGCGCCGGTGGGGGTGTATTCCTTGCCGGTGACCTTTTCGTAGGCCAGCACGGCGATGCTGCACATCTGCGCACGGGTAATGGCAGCTGCCATGTTGCAGTTGCTCAGGCACTGGGGGATCATGCCACGCTTCTGCATCTCCTGAACCTCCAGAATTGCCCAGGGGCTGATGCCGGAGTAGCCCTGATTCAGGATCTCGATGGTCTTGCTCTCCTCATTCTGCTGGCGCATCCAGTCAGCCAGATACTGATAGGCACGGAAGAACATGACAATGGCCTCCTGGCAGGAGGTGTAGGCCAGAGGCTTCATGCTGCCGTCAGAGCCCTTGACAATGCCCAGGGCTACCAGATAACCGGTGGCGGTACGGGCATACTCGCTGATCTTGTCGCTGTCACCGAAGCTTGTCAGGGGATCGGGCTCCACGGAGGTGGGGTTCCAGTAGGCGGTACACATCATATTAAAGGTGATCTTAATAAAATCCTGACGGGTCAGAGGCTCGTTGGGGCCAAAACGGCCGTCGCCGTAACCGCTGACAATGCCCTGCTCGAAGGCATAGCAGATGTCGGGATCGGAGGTGTCGTCAAAATGGTCGGTGGAGTGGGGGCCAACGTCGGGGGTACCCATCAGCTGATTATACACCGCCACGGCGATCTTGCACATCTCACCACGGGTGATCCGACGGGTCATATCTGCGCTGTTCAGGCTCTGGGGCAGGAAGCCCAGCTGATACATGCTGTCCACAGCTTCCTTTGCCCAGGGAGCAACATTGGAATAAGCGGAAGCGGTGGGAATACAGGCCACCAGCAGACAGACCACCAGCAGCAGTGACAAAATTCTCTTTTTCATAGGTCAAACCTCCAAATTCAGGTCGATCTCCACAGGGCAGTGATCGGAACCGTAAATATCGCTGTGAATTTTTGCCTCCAGGATCTGCCCTTGCAGACGGTTGGAGACCAGGAAATAGTCAATGCGCCACCCTGCATTGTTCTTGCGGGCGTTGGCACGGTAGCTCCACCAGGAGTAAGCCCCTGTGAGCTCGGGGTAGAGATAGCGGAAGCTGTCCGTAAAGCCTGCTTCCAGCAGCTCCCCGAATTTTCCCCGCTCCTCGTCGGAGAAACCGGCATTGCCACGGTTGGTCTTGGGGTTCTTCAGGTCGATTTCATTGTGGGCGACGTTCAGGTCGCCGCAAATGATGACGGGTTTCACCTGATCCAGTTCTGTGAGGTACTTGCGGAAGGCATCCTCCCAGGCCATGCGGTGGTCGATGCGCTTCAGACCGTCCTGGGCATTGGGGGTGTAGCAGGTGACCAGATAGAAGTTCTCATACTCCAGAGTGATCAGCCGACCTTCGTGATCCAGCTCCTCCACGCCCACACCGTAACGGACAGACAGTGGTTCATATTTTGCAAAAATTGCCGTGCCGGAATAGCCCTTCTTCTCGGCAGAGTACCAGTACTGCGCATAGCCGGGCAGCTCCAGCTTCACCTGCTCCTGCAGCGCCTTGGTCTCCTGCAGGCAGAAAAAGTCCGCATCCAGCTGCGTAAAGACATCTTTGAAGCCCTTCTCCAAACAGGCTCGGATGCCGTTCACATTCCAGGAAACAAATTTCATGGGATCGCTCCTTGTGTGGTTTTTTATATAGTAACAAAAAATTACAAAATTTACAAGGGGACTATAAAAGAATTATGTAAAGTTTTTGCATCATCCAAAAGAAAAATGAATAATTATTTGGTTTCTTTTCCATTTTCTGAAAAAAGATGTTGTTTTACAGCGGACCAAAGCAAGAAATGGTAAGAAAAGCATTATTTCACTTGAAGAAAAGTCGGTTGTGTTGTATAATGGGGTTAATAGGTGGAGGATACGCTTTTGGCGGAATTCTCCAAAAAAAGACACCGCAAGTACCTCTTGCAAGAAAGGACGTACTCTATGAAAAATGGACTCAAGCGTTTGCTATCCTGGCTGATTGTGCTGGTGCTGCTTGTCTCTCTGCTGCCTGCCGCTCTTCCGGTAGCGGATGCAGCCGGTAGTCTGACCGTAAGCGATGCCAATATCGGGCTCAGCTGGTCAGATGCCTCCAACTCCAAGGGCAAAGCCACCTGGTCTGCCAACGGCGACAATGTCACCGGTACAGCCACGGGCTATACCCAGTACATCGTCAGCAAAAAGACCATCACGACGACCCTGACCATTACCAACAACCATTCGGACAGCCGCACCTTGCAGTTTTCTTATTCCCTCACCGGCGGTGGCTCCGTTTCCGGCATCTCCGGTACCAGCGGCAACTATTCCAATGAACTGGGTGCCGGTGCATCCGTGACCATCACCCTGACCTCTCCTGCCGGCAGCAGCACCAACACCCTGAGCCTGACCGGTATCCAGCTTCTGGGTAATGAGGCGGTCAGCTCTACCTTCAAGGCTCCCGTCAACGGCTCTTACACCGTGGACGGTGCTGCCATCACCGAAGATACGGTGCTGGAGAAGTCTGCCCAGGAAAGTTATGCCCTGGTTGCCACGCCTGCCAGCGGCTATAAGTTCTACGGCTGGTGGAGCAATACATCCTCCTCCTATGTCTCTACAGCGGCCTCTGCCTCTTTGAAGTTTGCGGCTGATCCTCAGCTGGAGCCTAAGTTTATTCCCGCTGATCAGGCACTATTCAGCGTGGGCGGTGTGACCTTCCCCACCCTGACCGAGGCAGGTGCTTATGCCGCTACCTCTACTAACAAGACCATTATCCCTGTCTCTGACGGTGTAGTCTACGGCTCCCATACCATCCCCGCCGGTGTTACCCTGCTGGTTCCCTTTAACAGCAGCAATACCGTCTACAAGGAGACACCGGGATGCACCAGTGGCTTTATGAGCAATGTGGCATGGGTGCAGCCCACGCGTTACCGCACCCTGACTCTGGATTCCAACGCCAATATTACGGTCAATGGTGCTATCAGTGTCAGCGCACAGCATGCCGCTGCCAACGGCGGTAAGGATTTCTGCGGCGCTCCCACCGGCCCCTGTGGCTTCCTGGCCATGGAAAGCGGCTCCAAGATCACCCTGAACAATGGTGCCAAGCTCTACGCCTGGGGCTTTATCACCGGCGCAGGTACCATTGATGCCCTCGACGGTTCCAAGGTCTATGAGAACTTCCAGTTTACGGATTTCCGTGGCGGCGGTGAAACCACCGAATTGGCAAACGCAAAGATTGTCTTCCCTCTGAACCAGTATTATGTGCAGAATATTGAAGTGCCTATTACCTTCAACTACGGTGCAACTGAGACACTTTACACTTCTGTTTACATCAGCTCCATGTGCTGGGGCGGTGCCATGAACTTCATCGGCAACGGCGGTCTGTTCATCCCCGGTGAAGGCGGCTCTGTGACCAAGGACTACGACGGCTCCAAGGACCGTCTGCGTTTTGATGTCTGCGAGAACGCAACCATCAACCCCATTGCCCTGGAATTGGGCGGCACCAATGTGAACTCTGCAGATTATGTGCTGCCGATCAGCAATAATGTTGATATCTATATCCATTCCGGCGTTGGCAATATGTCCCAGAGTATTGCAATGCTGCCCGGTACCTCCATTACCGTGGATGAGGGCGCAACCATCAACCTGAACTATTCCGCAACGGCTACCAACTCCTATACTGTGGGACACAACGTTATCATTTACGACGGCGATCAGTGGTCCAACGGTGAGAATAAGGATACCGGAGAGCCTGTTACCGGTACTTATGTCCTCTACAACGGCAAGGCTGCCCTGTTTGCTCCGGTAAAGTATGCACCTGGAAAGACCTACACCCGTACGAATGCGGATCTGACAGATGCAACGGCAAATATCAATGGTACCATCAATGCCAACGGCTTTGTCTACACAACCCTGAGCGGTGCCAATATCATTTCCTCCGAGGGAACCGGCCGTATTAACTTTATCAACGGCGCCGGCACAGAGCCTTATGCCTACCAGCATATTCAGGATGTGGCTACGGTTCGAATCCCCATTGTCTCCGCCCTGCTGAAGAATGCCGACGGCAGCTTCACGGAGACCGCCGGTGCACTGCCCGGTGATACCTTTGTCTATGACCTGACCACCGGCAAGTGGGTCAAGGACGGCCCCTTTACCGTCACCTGGAAGGACGAGCAGGGCAACACCCTGGAGACCGACACCGTAGAAAAGAATACTGTCCCCACCTATGATGGCGCAACTCCCACCAAGGCTGCCGATGCCAACGGCCACTATACCTTCTCCGGCTGGACACCTGCCGTAACCGCAGCCACTGCCCATGCCACCTACACTGCAACCTTCACCACCGAGTCTCACAGCATGACCACCACCACCGTGGAACCCGGCTGTGAAGCAACCGGCAGCGTGACCCATACCTGCACCGTCTGCGGCTACACTACCTCCGAAACTACGGACGCTCTGGGTCACAGCTACAGCTCCGAAGTGACCACCGCTCCCACCTGTACCGAGACCGGTGTCGAAACCTTCACCTGCGCCACCTGCGGTCATAGCTACACTGAGATCGTAGCTGCCACCGGCCACGTAAATACCACAACTACCACCGTAGAGGCTACCTGTACCGAGAACGGCTCCGTCACCGTCACCTGTGACGATTGCGGCACCACCGTCAGCACCGAGACCATCGTTGCCCCCGGTCATAGCTACACCTCCGAAGTGACCACTGCACCTACCTGCACCGAGACCGGTGTCACGACCTATACCTGCACTGCCTGCGGCCATAGCTATACGGAGATCGTAGCGGCCACCGGTCACGTGAATACCACCACTGAGACCGTAGAACCCACTTGCACTGAGCCCGGTTCCACCACTGTCACCTGTGACGCTTGCGGTGAAGTCCTCTCCACCGAGACCATCGATGCTCTGGGTCACAGCTATGACGAAGGTGTCGTCACCGCACCCACCTGCACCGAGGGCGGTTACACCACCTTTACCTGTACCGTCTGCGGTCACACCGAGCAGGGCAACGAAACCGAGGCAACCGGCCACGTGAATACCACCACTGAGACCGTAGAGCCCACCTGCACCGAGCCCGGTCCCACCACCGTCACCTGCGCCTGCGGCGAAGTAGTCTCCGTCACCGAGATTCCTGCCACCGGCCATGTGAATACCACGACCACCACCGTAGATGCCACCTGCACCGAAGCAGGCTCCACCACCGTCACCTGCGCCTGCGGCGAAGTTGTCTCCGTCACGGAGATCCCCGCCACCGGTCACGTGAACACCACCACTACCACCGTGGATGCTACCTGTACCGAGAACGGTTCCGTCACCGTCACCTGTGACGCTTGCGGCGAAGTCCTCTCCACGGAAAGCGTAGATGCCCTGGGCCATAGCTATGAGGAAGGCGTGGTCACTGCACCTACCTGCACCGAGGGCGGCTACACCACCTACACCTGTACCGTCTGCGGACACACTGAGCAGGGCAACGAAACCGAGGCAACCGGCCACGTGAATACCACCACTGAGACCGTAGAGCCCACCTGCACCGAGCCCG
>JAZNVK010000316.1:0-4047 GCA_045592805.1 Faecousia sp. | reverse complement strand
TTCCTCCCAATACGGGTGGCTTTGGCTACGACAAACTGTTCGACATATTTCTGTTTGACAGCATTGGTATTCCGGAGCCATACCACAGGCATCTTTATTTATTAGTAACTCTTAGTTATCCGCTTCCAACCCGTTTTGGATTTTCTGCATTTTGTAATGTATTTCCGAAAAGTCGAGAAAACTCTTTGACGATAAGGGTAGGATATGGTATGATAATATGAGAAACGAGGTGAGCGGATGGAATTTGTTGCCCGTGAGAGCGGACAGCGTGTGGATGTATTTCTGGCGGAGCAGCTGCCGGAATTGAGCCGCAGCGCTGTGCAGAAGCT
The DNA here is from genome assembly GCA_045592805.1 of Faecousia sp. Classification (GTDB taxonomy): domain Bacteria; phylum Bacillota; class Clostridia; order Oscillospirales; family Oscillospiraceae; genus JAZOXB01. The sequence goes on along the minus strand of JAZNVK010000316.1, from coordinate 3,718 downwards.
GCTGGAGCAGGGTCAGGTGACCTGCGGCGGCAAGGCGGTGAAGAAAAATGCCAAAACCGAGCTTGGGCAGGTCTTTTCGGTGACTCTGCCGGAGGTTCGGGAGGTGGATATTGTGGCCCAGGACATCCCTCTGGACATCGTCTATGAGGATGAGGATCTGCTGGTCATCAACAAGCCCAAGGGCATGGTGGTGCATCCGGCGGCAGGTCACGTGGACGGCACGCTGGTCAATGCCCTCCTGCACCACTGCGGCGACAGCCTCTCCGGCATCAACGGGGAAAAGCGCCCCGGCATCGTTCACCGCATCGACATGGATACCACAGGACTTCTCATTGTGGCAAAGAACGATTTCGCCCACCAATTCCTCTCCGAGCAGCTGAAGGATCACTCCCTGAGCCGCACCTACGAGTGCATTGTCCGCGGCGGCTTTAAGGAGGACAGCGGCACGGTCAATGCCCCCATCGGCCGCCATCCCACCGACCGCAAGCGCATGGCGGTCACAGAGAAAAACAGCCGGGATGCCGTGACCCACTGGGAGGTCATCGCCCGTTACGGCAGCTATACCCACCTGCGCTGCCGCCTGCAGACCGGCCGCACCCACCAGATCCGTGTGCATATGGCCTATCTGAACCACCCCATTGCAGGCGACCCCGTCTACGGCGTAAAAAAACCGGAGCTGGGGCTCAGCTCTCAGTGCCTCCATGCCCGTGAGCTGACCTTTGTCCACCCCCGCAGCGGAGAGAGAATGACCCTTTCCTGCCCCTTGCCTGAGGAATTTACTGCCGCCCTGAAACGGCTGCAGTCAATATAAGTCAAAAATAATATACAGGAGGAACTGCTATGACACCTTATGAAAAGCTTCAGAACTGCCTCGCCTGTGTGCGGAAAAAGACCGATTTTGTACCCGATGTTGCCTTGATCCTCGGCTCCGGCCTGGGCGCATTGGCTGACGAGATCGAAACCGTTGCCACCGTAGACTACCATGATATCGAGGGTTTCCCTGTATCCACCGTTGTGGGACATAAGGGACGCTTTGTTTTTGGCACCTTCGGTGATGTGAAGGTCGTCATTATGCAGGGCCGTGTCCACTTCTATGAGGGCTACAGCCGAGAGGATATCCTGCTGCCGACCCGACTGATGGGACTGATGGGCGCCAAGGTGCTGTTCCTGACCAATGCCGCCGGCGGTGTGAACAAGGACTTCCGTGCAGGTGACTTTATGCTGATCACGGACCACATCATGAGCCTCTTCCCCAATCCTCTGATCGGAAGAAATATGGATGAGCTTGGCCCCCGTTTCCCGGATATGAGCGAGGTTTACACCAAGGAACTCCAGGAGAAGATCATTGCCACCGCAGCCAAATGCAATATCCCCCTGCAGAAGGGTGTATATATGCAGCTGACAGGCCCCACCTTTGAGACGCCCGCAGAGGTGCGCATGGTCGCCGCCCTGGGCGGAGACGCTGTTGGCATGTCCACTGCCTGCGAAGCTGCTGCTGCCTGCCATATGGGCATGAAGGTCTGCGGCATCTCCTGCATTACCAATCAGGCTGCCGGCATCTCTCCCACGCCTCTGAGCCATGAGGAGGTCTTCGAGACCGCCAACCGTGTTGCTCCTCTGTTCCGCCAGCTGGTGAAGGAGAGCATCATTGCCATCGGGGAGGGTCTGAAATGAGTATGGAAGCCGTAACCCATGCGGTCAATGTCCGCCTGGGCGACGACAGAAACAGCGTTGTTATTTTAGACCAGACCCTGCTTCCCAATGAGACCAGGTATCTGACCCTCAGCACTGCTGAGGAGCTGTGGCGGGCCATCTATCTGCTGCAGGTCAGAGGCGCGCCAGCCATCGGCATTTTTGCCGGCTATTCTATGGCGGTGCTGGCGCAGAACATCGAGGCCGGGGATTTTGCCTCCTTCCGTGCGGAGTATTTCCGCCTGTCTGCCTATCTGAACTCCTCCCGTCCCACGGCGGTGAACCTGGCCCATATGCTCAAGCGTATGGAGAAGGTGGTGGATGCCCATAGCGAAGCGCCCCGTGGGGAGCTGATCGAGGCTCTCTTCACCGAGGCCAGGGCCATCCATGACGAGGATATCGCCATGTGCCGCAAGATCTCCGAGTACGGCCTATCCCTGCTGAAGGACGGCGACGGTGTCATCACCCACTGCAATGCCGGTCCCATCGCCACCTCCCGTTACGGCACTGCCCAGGGTCCCTTCTACCTGGCAAAGGAAAAGGGCATGGATATCCATGTCTTTGTGGACGAGACCCGTCCCCTGCTCCAGGGCGCCCGTCTGACCAGCTATGAGCTGACCAAGGCCGGTGTGGATTGCACCCTGATCTGCGACAATATGGCAAGCATCGTCATGAAGCAGGGCAAGGTACAGGCCGTGTTCTTCGGCTGCGACCGTATCGCCCGTAATGGCGACGTCGCCAATAAGATCGGTTCCTCCGGTCTGGCTGTGCTGGCGCACTACTACGGTATCCCTGTCTACTCTCTGGGTCCCTCCACCACCATTGACTTCAACTGCCCCTCCGGTGATCATATTCCCATTGAAGAACGCCCCCACTCCGAGATCAAGGAGCTTTTCTACGAAAAGCCCATGGCGCTGCCGGAGACCAAGTGCTATAACCCCGCCTTTGATGTCACCGATCATAGCCTGCTCACCGGCATCGTCACCGAGCGTGGTATCGCCTATGCTCCCTTTGAAGAGAGCTTCAGGAAACTCTTCCCGGAGGAGATGGCAAAATGAGCTATACCTCCCACGAACAGGCCAAAAAGGATATCTTAGAGGCCGGCCGTCGGCTCTATGCCCGTGGCTACGTGGCCGCCAATGACGGCAACATCTCTGCCCGTATGGAGGACGGCACTGTCTGGGCAACGCCTACCGGTGTTTCCAAGGGCTTTATGACCGAGGATATGCTGGTGCATCTGACCGCCGACGGCAAGGTGCTGGAAGGCACCTGGAAGGTCTCCTCCGAGATCGCCCTCCACCTGGCGGTCTATCGGGAGAACCCCTCCCTGGGCGGCCTTGTCCACTCCCATGCCCCCGCAGGCACTGCCTTTGCCTCCCAGGGCAGAGATTTCGACATGGCAGTGTCCATCGAGACCGCTGTGCAGATGGGCGTGATCCCCTGCGCCCCCTATGCCGTTACCGGCTCTCCCAAGCTGGCGGAGAATGCCGCCGTCTACTGCAAGGAGTATAACGGCTGCCTCCTGGAGCACCACGGCGTGGTCACCTGGGGCAAGGACGTGGAGCAGGCGCTCTTCCGCACCGAGTGCCTGGAGCACACGGTGATCATGTACGAGCATATGCTGGGTCTGGGGGAAGTCCGCCTCCTCAGCGAGGAGCAGCTGGACGAGCTGGACACCGTCCGTGCCAAATTCGGCATCACCACCGGCGGCCGCCCCAAGGGCAGAGCGTAAACCACTTGCTTTTCCCGGTGCTTTGTGGTAAAATGATGCCACAAATCCGCACCCGTCTATGGGATAGGAAATTTCGTAAAAGGAGAATCGACTATGGCATTTTGTACATCCTGCGGCGCTCCTCTGGCTGAGGGTGCAGTATTCTGTTCCAGCTGTGGCCAGCGCCAGAATGCAGCGCCTGCCTATGAGGCCCCCGTAGCTGCCGCGCCTGTTTATGAGGCTCCCGTAGCTGCTGAGCCCGTTGCAGAGCCTGCTTACCAGCCCCCCGCTTATCAGCCTCCCGTCTATGAGCAG
>JAZNVK010000315.1:0-3743 GCA_045592805.1 Faecousia sp. | reverse complement strand
GTCACCCGCTCCAAAAAAAGTCCCCTTTGTCGAATGACAAAAGGGACTTTTTTTGAGTGATGCGTTCCTTTCGGAACGTGATGCGCACTGCGTGCATGATACAGGCTTCGCCCGTGATACACGCCTCCGGCGCGTGAATGGAACGCATCGCATCACTTATCACGGCGCAGCTGCATCACTTATCACTTCTCCGTTCTCTTTTATTCTTAGTTTTTTCAGTTTTTAAGCTCAATTTAAGGATATCTCCGTACTATAATCCATAGTGAATTATGCGGAGGTGTCTGCTTTTTTATGAATATCCTGTTTTTTGCGCTGAGAAATGAGTCTGCCCTGCTGATGCGGAATCTTCTGGAGGAACACGGCTATGGGATACAATGTGCCTCCGTCCACCAGCCGAAGCTATCCACACAGGTTGCGCCGGATCTGATCATTGCGGAGCTGACACGGAACGACTACAGTCTGCTGCTGCAGCTGCAGGCTCTCCGCTGGAATACACCGATTATTATCCTCTCTGACGAGCTTCAGGCCGCAGATCGGGTGTTCTGTATCGAACGGGGCGCTGTCTATTTTATGAGTCGCCGCTTTGAGCCCAGCGAGTTGATTGCCTACCTCAACAGCATTCGCAATCGCAGCAAAAGCGCCACCCAGACACTCCGCTACGGCAACACCGCCCTGGATGCCGAGAGCTGCCAGCTGATGTGCAGGGGAAAATCTGTCCGCCTCTCCTCCCGCGAGTTCCATGTGATGCACATCCTGCTGCAATCCAAGGCGCGCATCGTACCCAAGCAGGAGCTTTTGAGCCGCGTATGGGGCAACGACAGCGCCGCCGTGGAGAACCACGTGGAGGTCTACATCGGTTTCCTGCGGAAAAAGCTGCAATCCATCGACTCCGATCTTCGGATCGCCACCGCCCGCCGCATGGGCTACCATCTGGAAATCAACCGTATATAAAAGCACCAAAGGCTGCCAAACAGGCAGCCTTTGTTTTTTCGCAAACAGAGAGACGGTGCGGTCTGTTTTGGGAAATTATCTTCCGGGGAGGCGCTTGAAGACGATGGCGGTGCGGTGGGGCAGGTAGCAGGTGAAGCCGATGCGGCCGTCAGGCTGCTGGGTTGCCGTGTAATACTGGGCGTGTGCCACACGGCCGTAGCCTCCGTAGCAGCCGTCGTCGGTGGAGAGGATGACCTTGTAGCGGCCTTCCTTTGCCACGGGGATGAAATAGCCCTCAAAGGACTTGGTGGGGTGGAAGTTGAAGGCGAAGCTCACATTGGCCTTGTCGAAGATCAGCACCTTGTCGGCCTGGTGGATCACACGGCAGCTGGGGCTGCGGGTGAGGATATGCTCCTTCTGCAGCAGGGCGATCATAGCCTTGTCGAAGTCGTTGAGCTCGTGGTAACGGAGGTTGGGATTATCCACCAGAGACCACTGGCGACGGCAGTAGTGATGGCTCCAGCCGTTGCCCTCACGGGGGAAGTCGATCCACTCGGGATGGCCGAATTCGTTGCCCATGAAGTTCAGGTAGCCCTCGCCGCCCAGGGAGGCGGTGACCAGGCGGATCATCTTATGCAGAGCGATGCCACGGTCGATGATGTCGCTGCCGGCGAATTTCTGCATATGGGTGTACATCTCCGCGTCGCAGAGGCGGAACATGATGGTCTTGTCGCCCACCAGGGCCTGGTCGTGGGACTCGGCATAGCCGATGTTCTTCTCCCAGGGACGGCGCATGGTCAGCTCGATCCAGAGCCGCTCCATATCCCAATCCTCGTCACGGCACTCCCGGAGCATGCGGATCCACAGATCGGGCACACCCATGGACAGGCGGTAGTCGAAGCCGATGCCGCCGTAGGAGATGGGCATGCACATGCCGGGCATGGCGGACATATCCTCAGCGATGATGATGGCCTTGGGGTTGACCTGGTGGATCAGCTCCGTGGCCAGCTGCAGATAGGTGACGGCCTCCACATCCGTATTCATGGAGAAATACATGTCGTTATTGTGGAAGGAGCTGCCCAGACCGTGGTCGTGATAGAGCATGGAGGTGACACCGTCGAAGCGGAAGCCGTCGAAGTGGTAGACCTCCATCCAGTACTTCAGGTTGGAGAGCAGGAAGTGGATGACCTCGTTCTTGCCGTAGTTGAAGAGCTTGGTTCCCCAGGCGCTGTGGTCACCCTTGCCACCGTCGTGGAAGAACTGATAGACCGTGCCGACAAACTCGTTGATGCCCTCATTGGTGTTCTTCACCGCATGGGAGTGCACCACGTCCAGCAGGACGGTGATGCCCATGGAATGGGCAGTGTTGATGAGATCCTTCAGATCCCAGCTGTAGCCGCTGCGGGAGGCAGGGGCGAAGAAATTGGAGACCTGATAGCCGAAGGAGCCGTAGTAGGGATGCTCCATAATGGCCATGATCTGGATGGTGTTGTAGCCCAGAGCCTTGATACGGGGCAGGGTCCACTCCTTGAACTCACGGTATGTACCCACCTTGCCGTGCTCCTGCGCCATGCCGATGTGGCACTCGTAGATCAGGGGCGTCTTGGCGGGGGTGAAGCCCTCATCCGTCCAGGGGAAGGGGGCAAAGGTATCCTCGATCTCGGCGCACCAGGAGTAGTTATAGGGATCCTGTACCACTCGGGTGGCGTAGAGGGGGATACGGCGCATGGTCTGACCGTAGCGGCAGACCACTGCCTGCACCTTCTGACCGGGCTGCAGACACCAGTCACCGGTGAGATAGACTTCGAAATCGCCGTTATCCAGGCGGTGCATGGGGCAGGAATAGAGATCCCAGCCGTTGAAATCGCCGGTGAGGAACATGGCCTCGGCAGCAGGCGCCCACTCACGGTAGACCCAGCCGTTTTCGGTACGGTGGAAGCCGTAGTAGCGGTGGCCGTTGGCCATATCGGAGAGCTTGCCGTTCTTACCGACCAGCTCTTCTTTTTTCTTTCTGTAAAGCTCCATGCGGAGTTCAATATCGTTTTGATGGTAGAGGAGATTAGGATCTGCCTCAAAAATCTTATATTGTCCTTGTTTTGCCACTTGAAAGTCCTCCTTTGCAATTAAAGACAATTTATTATACCATAAATGCTCTGAAACCGCAATCCCTGCAAAAGAGATAAAAAGCAGGGCAAAAAGCCCTGCTTTTTATCCTTATCGCTGAATTCTGCCGGAGCCGTCGCCGCCTGCCAGCTTTTCTACCTCGGGAACGGTGACCATGTTGTAGTCCCCCTCGATGGAGTGCTTCAGGGCGGAGGCTGCCACCGCAAACTCCACCGCCTGCTGGGTGGTCTTGCCGCTTAAGAGGGCATAGATCAGGCCGCCGCCGAAGCTGTCACCGCCGCCGACACGGTCGATGATGTGCAGCTCGTACTTCTTGGAGAAGCACATCGGCATGACACCGAAGGAGTACCGGAAGAGGAGCAGGTGAAAATCATGCTGATTTTCAATGATATATTGCCGTAGCAATATGATATATCCCTCTGGGATATGATATAGGGCTTGCGCCCTGTGATATACTTGCCTTTGGCAAGTATGGAATGATATCCGTTCCCCTCCATATGCGGAGCATATATCACCCACCGGAGGTGGATATCATAGATATATCATCCGTGACCCAAAGGGAACGGATATCATTGCAAAAAGCGACTTGCTCTTCGCAAGTCGCTTTTCGCATGGCACGCATAAAGGGATTCGAACCCCCGACCTGCCGCTTAGGAGGCGGCCGCTCTATCCTGCTGAGCTATATGCGC
>JAZNVK010000314.1:0-9787 GCA_045592805.1 Faecousia sp. | reverse complement strand
GTACTCGCCGCCAAGTGCCAGCAGACTTTCATGGGTACCTTCTTCCTTAATCCCGCCATCTGCCACAAAAATGATACGGTCACAGAATCGGGTAGAAGCCAGACGGTGCGAAATAAACAGAGATGTCCTTCCTTGCGTCATCTCGCTGTATTTCATGTAAATGTCATTTTCTGCAATGGGATCAAGTGCTGCCGTAGGTTCATCCAGCAGTAGGATCGGGCCATTTTTATACAGGGCTCTTGCCAGCATCAGCCGCTGTGTCTGACCGCCGGAGAATAACACACCATCCAAATGAACTTCACGACCTACATGGGTTTGCAGTCCTTTCGGCAGTTTTTCAATCATGGCAGTAAGTCCTGCCTTCTCAATACAGTCTGCAATTCTGTCATAGTCAATGTCAACTGTGGTTTGAGCGATTTCTTCTGCCACAGTCACATCCAGAACAGAGAATTCTTGGAATACTGCGCTAAAAAGGTCATAGTAGTTTCTGCGGTTAAAGTCACGGATGTCCTTTCCGTTCAGAAGGACCATGCCCTCCGTAGGATCTAACAAGCCGCACAGGAGCTTTACCAAGGTTGTCTTACCGGCACCGTTCAAACCTACAATTGCCAGTTTCTCACCGGGATGAACTGTCAAATTCAAATTCCGGATAATGTCATTCTCTGCACCCGGGTAGCGGAAAGATACATTTTCCAGTTTCAACTCGTAAGTGTCTGTGGCAGGAACGCTTTCACCGTCCTCAAACTTGAAGGGTTCCGGATATTCAAGGAACTCACGAACACGGGAAATATCCAGACTCTCCTTATGAAGGGCACTCATTTCCTGTAGGATGCCCATGACCCAAGTTGTGAAGGTAGTTACCGCTGTGAAGTACAGAAGAAACTCCGATACACTTAATCCCTCATTCAGAGCCATGTTGATCAGATACACATAGGCAATGCCGTTTCGTGCCATGGTCAGTACGGCTTCTGTAATGTCCGCAATTACTTCTACCCTCTCGCAGCGAAGGGTAAAATCCAAATAAACATTATGAATCTGATTCAGCAGCTCATTCAGCCAGTTCTGCAAACCGAAGATGCGAATATCCTTTGCCAGTTCTACAGACTCCGCTTTGTTGCGAAGATAATATTTCTTCTGAAAATAGTTTTCTTCTTCCTCCCGGCGGGCATAGCGCCAGTTATTCGTATATCTGGAAACCAGGAACCCAGCAACACAGGTAGCAATGACCACAAGCAGCAAGACCGTATCGATGCGGGAAAGAATGGTCAAGTATACGAGTAGCCCGCCGATATTCTTTAGGAGCATAGTCAGAGTCTGCCAGATATGCTCTGTTGCCTGCCCATTTCCTTCACAAGAAAGGTGTGCTTTTTCCCTCAGTTTAATAAAGTTTGCATCCAGTGTATTGGGGTAAGATGTCATATTGCACTTTCGGGCAAGCTTGCCAATTATGACGGAGCGTACATCTACCCGCGCAAACAGGGTGTTTTGTTTCACATATTCCTTCAAACCATTTGTAAGGAACAATGCAGCAGTAAACACACCAATGGTCAGGAGCAGTTCCCACAAAGGTGCTTTCTGTTCTACCCGTGCAAGAACTTCCGGCGCAATGTACAACTGCGTCAAATTAAGCAGCACTTCGAACAATGCGGTCAACACACAGAACAGCATCACACGCTTTCTATTGTTCCAAGCGATTTTAATCATCCACCCAACATTCTGAAGGGTATTATATTTGGGTTTTTCTTTTGCTTTCATTTTTGCCTCACCTCGTGAGCATACAGTATCATAAAAAATCGTCCCCGGATTATTCTGGGGACGAATCGTTAAACTACGGTGATGAATTGCAAATCTACACCTGCGGAATGAGAATTTCCGTGGTGAAAGCGCCGTCCTCGGAGTTGCGGCTTAGGTATCCATCCAGCCGCTCGATGATGTTATCAATCCGCACAAGGCCGAAACCATGGCCGTCACCCTTGGTGGTCCGGAACAGCTTTCCAACTTTCTCCATCTTCTTTGTAGAAGTGAAGTTGGTAAAGGAGATATAAAGCTGGGTGCCCTTCATATCCATGTACACACGGATCTTCCGCCGGTCTTCCGGTAAGGACAAACTGGCTTCGATGGCATTGTCAAAGAGATTGCCGATGATGCAGCACAGATCCAGCTCGGACATTTTCAGCTTCACCGGGATATGGGCATCACAATGGACGGTGATGCACTTGAACTGCGCCAGGGAGATTTTACTGTTAAGGATGGCATCCGCCATAGCGTTGCCGGTCTTGACCACGGTATCCACGGTGTTCAGATCCGTGTCCAGCTCGTCCAGGTATGCCTTGATTGCATCCATATCACCGTTGGCAGCCAGTACCTTCATGGTCTGGATATGGTTGCGGTAGTCATGCCGCCAGCCCCGGATCTGCCGGTACATATTATCCACTTCCCGGTAGTGGGTTTCAATCAGCTCCCGCTGATAGGCGGCGATGCGCTTGTCGATCTGTTTTGAAAAGAGGGACATGAAACTATCTCCTATACTACGTCAAACTTATAGATCTTAACATTCCGTTTTCCTTCTGCATACATCTCGTTATCTTCGGGAATATCGGCCACTTCAATGAATGTACCTCCTGCGAGTTCACAGGTTCTCGCAGACGGAATATTAGCAGGAACACAGGTGATAATCAGATACTCCATGCCATGCTTTTTTGCCTGCCGGAAAAGGAGTTTGCAAGCCTTTGCCGCATATCGGTTTCCTCGATATGCTTCATCAATTCCATAACCGATATTGCCGCCGATGTATGTTTTCTCGTTGTGTCCAATTCGCAGGTCACAGTAACCAATCTTTTCTCCATTCAAAAGGCAAATATCAAAATAATAGGCAGGCAGCCATTTCTTTTCCGGCTGTGCTTCACAGGTTCTGTTCAATCGAAGGAATATTTCTTTGTCCCTTAAATCCTGTGTATCGTAAAACATATCATTCTGTCCTTTTCTATGTGTGGGTAATAATCGCCCGGTTCAGCGGCTCATAGGCGCCTCTGGGCAGGGGCAACGCTGTTCCATCAGACAGCCGGACTTCCGTTTTGGTGACACGCTGGATGTACTTCAGATTCAGGATCATGGATCGGCCTACCCGACAGAAGCGGTCATCCAGTTCCTTCTCAAAATCGCCCAGGGTGCGCTTAACCGTATAGTCCGCTTTTGCATGGACGGTCACATAATTTTGATGCACATCCAGATAACGGATCTCATAGAACGGAATCCGTACCATCTCTCCATAGGCTTCCAGGTTCAGGCATCGCTCTTCCTGTTTCCGCTTCTCGATTGCCCGATCCAGTACTGCAAACAGTTTTTCACGGTTCACGGGCTTCATGAGATAATGAAGAGCTGCCACTTCGTAGCCCTCTGCGATATAGTCGGAGTAGCCTGTGATGAAAATGATCTGCACCGCCTCATTGTCTTTCCGTACCCGCTTTGCCATGGTCACGCCGTCCATTGCCCCCATTTCGATGTCCAGGAGCAGAATGTCATAGTCACTTTCCTCTGCATAGTGGAAAAGGAAGCTCTCTGCTGAGACAAAGCAGTCTGTATGTACCCGATGACCGGAAGAGGCAGCCCAGTGTTCGACCAAATTCAAAACATATTGTCTGTCTGTATCATGGTCATCACAGATCGCAATTTTGTACTTCATTCTTTCACCGTCCTCCTGCGATTTATGGGGCTAAAGCAGCACAGATTGGGAGTATTATTTGTTTTGCGGTTGTTTCTTCCGGCGCTTTTCGTAGGTGTGTACCCAATCTGTGCAGAAGTAGAAGATCAGGAACACGATGGAGCTGACCGTCCAGGTGACGGGATAGGCGGAGAAGATAATCCAGTCCTTTTGAACAATTGGCACCAGGATGGAGATATAGCTGACACGGAGGACGCACCAGGCGCCCAGCATCACCAGCATAGGGATCATGGGTCTGCCTGCGCCTCTGAGAATGGCTGCAATACAGTGCGACAGCGCCAGCACGCAGAAGAACAGCGCCTCCACATCCGCCTGACGCATTGCCACATCCATGGCGGCCGGATTATCCGTAAAGAAACCAACCAAAGGACGCTTGAAAAGGATCAGCAGAACGCCGATGACCTCTGCCATGACAACACAGCAGATGAGGCCGAAACGTGTTCCCTTTTTGGCGCGGTCAAACTGTCTGGCACCCAGATTCTGGCTGACGAAGGTGGTCAGCGCCATGGTAAAGCAGGTGATGGGCAGGAAGGCGAAGCCCTCCAATTTGGCAAAAGTACCGGCACCGGAAACGGTGTCCTCTCCGAAGGAATTGATATTGGTCTGGACAATGACATTGGCAAAGGCGATAATGGAATTCTGAATGCCGGAGGGCAGGCCGTAGCGGATGATCTCCCAGAGGGAAGAAAAACGGAAGGCTTTGTCCTGAACACGGAACTGGTAGTCGGTCTTATAGCGCATAAGACGGAAAATACAGAGCACAGCGCTGGCAAACTGGGAAATGGTGGTAGCCAGAGCCGCAGCCCAGACACCCCAATCCAAATAGCCTACAAAAAGGAAATCCAGAGCGATATTCAACAGGGACGAGAAAATCAAATAGTACAGGGGGTGCTTACTGTCCCCCACGGCCCGGAGGATGCCCATGGACATATTATAGAGCACCACGGCAAAAATGCCCATGAAATAATAGCGGAAATACTCCGTGGAATAGGGCAGGATCTCCGGAGGCGTTCCCATCCACCGGAGAAGATGGGGTGTTAGCAGCACGCCCACCACAGAGAGGAACACACCGGCAAACAGGCCGAAGATCACAGAGGTGTATACCGATCTTTTCAGATTCTCTTTGTCTCCTGCGCCGTAGTAACGGGCGATAACCACACCGGCACCCATGGCGATACCGCCGAAAAAGCCGATCAGCAGGAAGGCAAGGCTGGCGGTAGAGGTAACAGCGGCATACTCCTGATCGCTGCGGTACTGTCCCACGATCCATGCATCGGCGGTATTATAGAGCTGTTGAAAGATCTGACCCAGCAGAATGGGAAGAGCAAAGAGCAAAATCCCCTTCCAAATGGAGCCCTGGATCAGATCGTCATGTTTTCGATTATGCATGATATATCGCTTTCTTTCAGTTTTTTTCATACTATAGCACAGCCGATAGAAAAAGGCAAGTCCGGGCGGCGGTTTCTTCCGGTGGCATTCCAGCCCTTTTTCTGTATTTTTCATTGACTTATGAGCGGCTTCGGGGTATAATTATTTAGATTGAACTTCAGATTGGAGCTATGAATATGAAAAAACTATTGATCACCTTATTGGTTCTTCTGATCTTAGGTGGTATTGTTTTCGGTCTTTACTATTTCTTCTGGACAGCGGAGAACTTTGCCTCTCTTGCCAAGGATGCCCGGGCAGAGGGCAAATACGAAAAGGCCATGGACTACTACGAAACCGCTCTGGAGCTGGATCCCGGCAACGCAGACTATGCCCTTGCCCTTGCGGATGTCAGCATTTTAGAGGGCAGCTATACCGCAGCCGAGCGTGCGCTGGTCAGCGCCATCAAGGTCGCCCCCACCACAGAGCTGGTATGCAAGCTCTCCTCGGTCTACGTGGCGCAGGACAAGCTGCTGGATGCCCGTGAGCTGCTGGACGGCATTACGGATGCAGCCATTCTCCGTGATTTAGAGACCATTCGCCCCGCTGCCCCTGTTTTCACTCCTGAAGGCGGCGAATATGACGAGTATATCGAAGTCAGCTTTGCAGAATACGAAGGCACTTTGTATTACTCCAACGGCTACGAGTACCCCGGCCCCGCCACCGGCATTTATTCTGAGCCCATGCCTCTGTCCTCCGGCACCAGCAGCTTTACTGCAGTAATCGTCAGTGATGACGGTCTGGTCAGCCCTCTGGCTGAGGCGGAATATCTGGTGGTTGGTGTGGTAGAGGAGCTGCAGTTTGCCAGCCCTGAGCTGGAAGCTTACATTCGGGATACCCTTTACATCCCCCGTACCTCTCCCGTCATGTCCGATCAGCTCTGGGAATTCACAGAGTTCACCGTTCCCAAGGAAGTGACCGTATATTCTGACCTGCGCTACTTCCCCAACCTCACTTCCCTTACCATTAACGACAGCACGGCTGAAGATTACTCCTTCCTGACTGCCCTCCCCGGCCTGACCAAACTGGATCTGAACGGCTGTCTGGTTTCCACCGAAACTCTGGGCTATATCTCCCAGCTGACAGAGCTGACAGAGCTGTATCTCAGCGGCTGCGGCATTTCCACCGTAGAAGTGCTGGGCAACAACACCAAGCTGGAAAAGCTGGATCTCTCCGGTAACAGCGTCTACGATATCGCCATATTGGCAACCTGCCCCAAGCTGACCCACCTGAACCTCAACGGTAATGCCGTCAGCTCTCTGGACTGCCTCCGTGGCAACAGCACCCTTATCAGCCTGGATATCTCTCAGAATAACGTGGCCTATCTGGCGCCCCTCAGCGAGTGCAGCAAGCTGGAAGAGATCTATGCCAATGGCAACCGCATCACCGATGTCAGCGTGCTGGCCGGTATGCCCTCCTTGAAGATTCTCTGCGCCAATCAGAACGACATTACCGATGTCTCCGCCCTTGCCTCCTGCACCCAGCTGACCCGTTTAGAGCTGCGGGACAACGCTCTGACCTCCATTGATGTGCTGGCAGTTCTCACAGAGGTCACCTATCTGGATATCAGCTATAACCAGATCGCCGCTCTGCCTGAGCTGGATATGGAGTGCCATCTGCAGCAGTTCTATGCCTCCTACAATCTGATCGAAGACGTTTCCATGCTGGCAGGTCTGCCGGAGCTGACCTATGTCAATGTGGACTACAACGAAAATCTGGAGGAGATCGAGTGCCTCAACGCCTGCCATCTACTGGTGCAGGTGGATGCCTTCGGCACCAAGGTGGCTGAGGTCAAGCTGCTGACCGATATGGGCGTGATCGTGAACTTCACCCCCGTTGTCAACGAAGAAGACGATTGATTATGATTTCACCGCCGCAGGTTCCGCGCCTGCGGCGGTTTTGTCTGTTCCGCTTTAGAAAATATTGACAATATCACGGGAATAGACTATACTGTATTCGTTGAACTACGCACTAATAATCATATTAAGGGACAGGTGAAACACGATGTACATGGAAGCATATAACCGCTGGCGCAATACCCAACTGGAAGATCCCGCACTGACCGAAGAACTGCAGAAAATCGAAGGCCAGGAGGAAGAGATCAAGGAACGCTTTGCCGTCTCCCTGAAGTTCGGCACGGCAGGTCTGCGTGGCGTGCTGGGCGTCGGCACCAATCGCATGAACATTTACGTTGTCCGTCAGGCCACTCAGGGTCTGGCAAACTGGGTCAAGACCCAGGGCGGTAAGCAGCTGGTTGCCGTCTCCTACGACAGCCGTATTAACTCCGATGTCTTTGCCAAAGAGGCTGCCCGTGTGCTGGCTGCCAACGGAATCAATGTCCGCATTTACGATGCCCTGATGCCCGTTCCTGCGCTATCCTTCGCCACCCGTTATTATGAGGCCAATGCCGGTATCATGGTCACCGCCTCCCATAACCCCGCCAAGTACAACGGCTACAAAGCCTATGGCCCTGACGGCTGCCAGATGACCGACGATGCCGCCGCTGTGGTCTATGCCGAGATCCAGAATACCGATGTACTCACCGGCGCAAAGCTGATCTCCTTTGAAGATGGACTTCAGAAGGGTCTGATTCAGTATGTAGGCGAGGACTGCAAGGAAGCTCTCTACGATGCCATTAAAGCCTGCTCCGTCCGCCCCGGCCTTTGCAAGACCGCCGGTCTGAAGCTGGTCTACTCCCCCCTGAATGGCTCCGGCTTGGTGCCTGTTATGCGTGTGCTGCGGGATATTGGCATCGATGATATCACCATTGTCCCCGAGCAGCAGTATCCCGACGGCAATTTCCCCACCTGCCCCTATCCCAATCCCGAGATTTTTGAGGCTCTGAAGCTTGGTCTGGAGCTGGCGAAGAAGTCCGGCGCCGATCTGATGCTGGCCACCGACCCCGATGCCGACCGTGTGGGCATCGCCATGAAGTGTCCCGACGGCAGCTATGAGCTGGTCTCCGGCAATGAAGTAGGCGTTCTGCTTCTGGACTATATCTGTGAAGGCCGCATTGCCATGGGTACCATGCCCAAGAACCCTGTGGCAGTCAAGAGTCTGGTCTCCACTCCCCTGGCTGATGCCGTTGCCGCCAACTACGGCGTGGAGCTGCGCAACGTTCTCACCGGCTTTAAGTGGATCGGCGATCAGATCGCCCGTCTGGAGGCCGACGGTGAGGTAGAGCGCTTCATTCTGGGCTTCGAGGAATCCTATGGCTATCTGGCCGGCCCCTATGTCCGTGACAAGGATGCCATCATCGGCTCCATGCTCATCTGCGAGATGGCTGCCTACTACCGCTCCATCGGTTCCTCCGTCAAGGAGCGCCTGGAGAGCATCTATGCCAAGTACGGCCACTACCTGAACAAGGTGTACTCCTTCGAGTTCCCCGGCCTCAGCGGCATGGATAAGATGGCAGGCATGATGGCCTCCCTCCGTCAAACGCCTCCCGAAGAGATCGGCGGCTATAAGGTTACGGAGGTAGTGGATTACACCGACACCGCCAAGACCGGACTTCCCTCCTCCAACGTGCTGCTGTATCGTCTGGAAGGCGGCGCTGTGGTCATTATTCGTCCCTCCGGCACAGAGCCCAAGATCAAGGCCTACTACACCACCCTGGGCAAGGATCTGGCCGAGGCCGAGGCACAGAAGAAGGTTCTGGCAGACGCTCTGAAGCCCATCTTTGCATGATAGATTTACCGCCGGATCGGAATTGACCGATTCGGCGGTTTTAATAATTTGTAAACGAAGCTCCTCTGTGATTGACTATACCATGGTGTTTTGCTATACTGAATTTAGATTCTTCTTCCGGAGGCATTTATGAAAAAATACATGATTTGTTTCCTGATGCTCTTTGTATGTCTCTTTCTCTGCTGCTGTCGATCCGATCAGGCAGCAAATCTGAAGCTTGTAGAGGATCAATCCTCCTTCAATGGCTTTGTCATAAAAGAGGATACCGTTACTTTTCATTGCACTGTGTCCATTCAAAACGATACAGACGGACTGAAAATGATTGAACTCCACGGAGACTTCACGGAGGATTATGAAAGCGGTCTGATTCAGGATGCCCGACTTCAGGCATTTGACCCACAGAGCGGAGATACCACTTTTCTCCTTTTGCCCGGAGAAAATCAACTGAGCATTGCCTTTTCCGGCACATACGGCGGCGAAACCAATCAAAAGCAGAACCGTCTGCTTCCCGAAATCACCATTAACGAAGTACAACCCGATTGATTAGATAATTTATGGAAAAACACTTGATTCAACCCAATTTCGCAGGATTTCCCTCTGAGATTCTTTCATTTTTTGAGAATACCGCAGTTTATGACAGCAGCTCCAGTGAACGGGCCCGGGTCTATTATTGCGATCGTGGCTACTTTGTAAAGGTTGCCCCCAAGGGTGCGCTGCAAAAAGAGGCAAACATGAGCAGACTCTTTTTTGAGCGTGGGCTTGGCGTAGAGGTTTTGGAATACCTTTCGGCAGATCGGGATTATCTGGTCACCGCCGCTGCCCGGGGACAGGATCTGCTCCACTATCTTCATGCGCCGGAAAAGGTCTGCGACGTTTTGGCGGATTGTCTCAGGGAGCTGCACAGCAAAGCGGTGAACGATGTACCGCTTTCTGCGGCTTATACCCATTACATGG
>JAZNVK010000313.1:0-19770 GCA_045592805.1 Faecousia sp. | reverse complement strand
TGGTGGTTTATGGGATCGTAGGTGATGGGCTGGAGCTTCGTTACATCCACCCTGCCGTTCTCTCCCAAAACGGATTCATCGGCGGACACATTGACGATCTGTCCTACCAGGCGGCAGGTCTCGGAATCGTAGGAAATCAGTCTACCCTCCAAAGCCATGGGCAGCTCGTCAATCAGAGGTGCGTCCACAAATTCGGAGGCGGTGGCATGGAAGCCTGCCTTGGCGAACTTGTCCGGCTCTTTGTTGCCGCTGACGATGCCCACATAATCGCAGGCAGTGACATATTTTGCTGTGCCCATAGACACAGTAAATGCCTTGCGCACCAGCACATTTTCGGCAGTCTTGTGGTCAGCGTCCACGCAGATGGTCAGTTGGGCTTCCTCGGTGACACCGCCCCAGGCGGCATTCATGGCATTGGCCTTGCCGTTTTCGTCATAGGAGCCGATAATCAGCACCGGCATGGGGTACAGGGCGGTCTTTGGGCCGAAGTTTTTACGCATAATATACAGTTCCTTTCGTTTTTGTCTATTATAATTCCTTCCGGTTGTTTTTGTCAAGCCTCGTGATTTTTCACAAAAAGCTATTTCTTTTTTGGGAAAGCTATGGTAAAATAGCCATAGAATTTTAGGAACAGGAGCTGATCTTCGTGAAAACGCTGTTAAAGGGCGGCACCGTGGTCAATGCCGCAGGCAAGCAGACCGCAGATGTGCTGATAGAGGGTGAAAAAATCGTCGCCGTTGGCGCTGATCTCTGCTGCGAGGACTGCAAGGTCATCGATGTCAGCGGAAAGCTGCTCTTCCCCGGCTTTATCGATGCCCACACCCATTTCGACCTGGATGTCTGCAACACCACCACCGCAGACGACTTCTATACCGGCGGCCGCTCTGCGCTGCGTGGCGGCACCACCATGGTCATTGACTTTGCCTGTCCCAACAAGGGCGAGACCCTGCAGTACGGTCTGGATCTCTGGCACAGGAAAGCCGAGGGCAAGACCGCCTGCGACTACGGCTTCCACATGACCATTGACGACTGGAACGAGGGCATTATCGGGGAGCTGCCCGGGATGTTTGAACAGGGTATCAGCTCCTTTAAGATGTACATGACCTACCCTGCCATGATGATCGGGGACGAGGATATGTTCAAGGCCCTGCGGAAGATGAAGGAACTGGGTGGCATTGCCGGTGTCCACTGCGAAAACGCCGGTGTGATCGATGCTCTGATCAAGGAGAAGAAGGCAGCCGGAGAATTCGCACCCGCCAGCCATCCCCTGTGCCGTCCCTCCATTCTGGAGGCTGAGGCGGTGAGCCGTCTGCTGAAGATGGCAGCGGTTGCCGATGTGCCGGTAGTCATCGTCCACCTGTCCTCGGAGGACGGTCTGAAGGAGGTTCAGGCCGCCAGAGCCAGAGGCCAGAAGGTCTATGTGGAGACCTGCCCCCACTATCTGCTGCTGGAGGACTCTGTGTACTCCAAGCCGGATTTTGAGGGCGCAAAGTACGTCTGCGCGCCGCCCCTGCGGAAGAAGCAGGACAACGAGGCTCTGTGGAGCGCCATTGAAAAGGGCGAGGTGCAGACCGTCTCCACCGATCACTGCAGCTTCACCCTGAAGCAGAAGGATGCCGGTCGGGAGGACTTCACCCAGATCCCCGGCGGTATGCCCGGCGTAGAGACCCGCGGTGTTCTGCTGTATACCTTCGGCGTTGCGGAGGGACGGATCACGGCGGAGAAGATGGCAGAAGTGCTCTCCGAAGCCCCTGCCAAGCTCTACGGTGCCTATCCCCGTAAGGGTCATATTGCCCCCGGTGCGGATGCGGATATCGTGGTCTACGATCCTGCGGTGGACGGTCTGATCACCGCTGCAGATCAGGTGGCAAATGTGGATTACGCCCCCTACGAGGGTGTGCGGACTGCCGGACACATCGCTCAGGTCTGGCTCAGAGGCGAACTGAGCGTGGAGGAGGGAAAGCTGCTCTCGGAACCCAAGGGCAAATACATTCCCAGAGGAAAATGCAGCCTCTAAGGGTTTAAGTTCCCCTGCCATGGACATACTTCCTGTATACGGAAGGGAGGAAGACCATGGTAAAAGGAACAAGCAGACAGGTCATCGTGGTGAGAAACCCCGACCAGCGGCTCTTTGAACAGGCGATCTTTCTGCTGAAAGAGGATGCTCTGGAGAAATACAGCGTCAGCCAACGGGAGCTGCTGGATGAGGCGCGCCGCCTCAGCGGCTGTGAGATCCCCAAAAAGTCCCATCGAAAGCCCCACAGTCCCGCCTTCTGGCTGGGTCTGGGTGCCTTCCCCATGGCCGCAGGCTGGCTGCTGACGATCCTGCTATAAGAACAGGGACTGTCTTCGGACAGTCCCTGTTTTTTTATTCGACCTCAGGCAGCTTGCTGAGGCTCTTTTGGATCTCCTCGTCGGAGGAGACGTAGTCGGTCATCTCGCCGTCGTTGAACTTCTTGTAGGCATAGAGGTCAAAGTAGCCGGTACCCGTGAGGCCGAAGACGATGGTCTTCTCCTCCCCGGTCTCCTTGCACTTCAGAGCCTCGTCAATGGCCACACGGATGGCGTGGCTGCTCTCGGGGGCAGGCAGGATGCCCTCCACCCGTGCAAAGGTCTGGGCGGCATCGAAAACCTCGGTCTGGCTGACGCTTCTGGCCTCCATGAGACCGTCATGGTAGAGCTGAGAGAGGATGCTGCTCATGCCGTGGTAGCGCAGACCACCGGCATGGTTGGCCGCAGGCATAAAGCCGCTGCCCAGGGTATACATCTTGGCCAGAGGGCAGACAGCACCGGTATCGCAGTAGTCATAGGCATACTTACCACGGGTCAGGCTGGGGCAGGAAGCAGGCTCTACGGCGATGATCTGCATATCTGCCTCTCCACGGAGCTTCTGCCCCACAAAGGGGGAGATCAGACCGCCCAGATTGGAGCCGCCACCGGCGCAGCCGATGATGATATCGGGCTTGATATCGTACTTATCCAATGCCGCCTTGGTCTCCAGGCCGATGATGGTCTGGTGCAGCAGCACCTGGGACAGCACGCTGCCCAATACATAGCGGTAGCCCTCCTTCCCCGCTGCGGACTCCCCCGCCTCGGAGATGGCGCAGCCCAGAGAGCCACCGGTACCGGGGAACTGGGCATTGATCTTCTTACCCACCTCGGTGGTCATGGAGGGAGAGGGGGTCACATGGGCGCCGTAGGTGCGCATGACCTCACGGCGGAAGGGCTTCTGCTCATAGGAGACCTTGACCATATAGACATTGCAGTCCAGGTCAAAATACGAACAGGCCATGGACAGGGCAGTACCCCACTGTCCGGCACCGGTCTCGGTGGTCACACCCTTGAGCCCCTGCTCCTTGGCATAGTAAGCCTGGGCAATGGCGGAGTTGAGCTTATGAGAGCCGGAGGTGTTGTTGCCCTCGAATTTATAGTAGATGTGGGCAGGGGTACCCAGCTTCTTCTCCAGGCAATAGGCTCTGACCAGCGGCGAGGGGCGGTACATCTTGTAAAAATCCAGAATTTCACGGGGAATGGGGATATAGGCATTGGTCTCGTCCAGCTCCTGCTTCGCCAGCTCTTCGCAGAAGACCTTAGACAGCTCCTCCACGGTCATGGGCTCCATGGTAGCGGGGTTCAGGAGGGGGGCGGGCTTGTTCTTCATGTCCGCACGGACATTGTACCATGCACGGGGCATTTCAGACTCTTCCAGATAGATCTTATAGGGAATTTCCATAACAATAGCTCCTTTCGGGGGCATAAAAAAACTGCCCCAACCGATTACGCTGGGACAGGAAACATTCCTGCGGTGCCACCCGGCTTGACGCATTGCGTCCACTTTGTGCGTACCGACATACGCTGACCCTGGTAACGGATGGTCCATTCCGTCTTGCCTACTATTGCATTCAGCTCGCCCTCAGCTGCCCATTCGATCCGCTCTTCCATACCGCACTCCCACCCACGGCGGCTCTCTGTGATTTCGGAAACAGACTTACTTACGCAGCTTCAACGGTTTACAGTATTAAACCACATATCTTAAAAAAAGTCAAGAATTATTCTTGCCTTTTGGGAGAAAATTTGGTATGCTGAGTTTATCCAACAAAAACCAAATTGGAGGTAATGTCAAATGAAATATGCAGGCACCAAGACCGAGCAGAACCTGAGAGATGCCTTTGCAGGCGAGAGCCAGGCTCGCAACAAGTACACCTATTTCGCCAGCGTAGCCAAGAAGGAAGGCTATGAGCAGATCTCCGCCCTCTTCCTGAAGACCGCCGAGAACGAAAAGGAACACGCCAAAATGTGGTTCAAGGAGCTGGGTGAGCTGGGCAACACCGCCGAGAATCTGGCCGCTGCCGCTGAGGGCGAGAACTACGAGTGGACGGACATGTACGCCAATTTTGCCAAGGATGCCGATGAGGAAGGCTTCCATGAGCTGGCCGCCAAGTTCCGTGCTGTGGCCGCCATTGAGAAGTCCCACGAGGAGCGCTATCTGGCTCTGCTGAACAATGTGCAGATGCAGGCCGTCTTTGAGAAGGCCGGCGAGACCATGTGGGAGTGCCGCAACTGCGGTCACCTGGTAGTGGGCAAGAAGGCTCCCCAGCTCTGCCCCGTTTGCGCCCATCCCCAGGCTTACTTCGAAGTCAGAGCCGAGAATTATTGATTCCTTTCACTGCCGCAGCTTCCCAACGGGAGGCTGCGGCCTTTTTTCTTGACTTCCGGCGGTGGGGGCGGTATGATAAGGGGGTAAAAGGAGGCTGATGAGATGCAGTTTGACGGCATTGTGTTCTTTGTTCTGGCCATAGCGGTGGGCTATTTCTTCGCCCGGTGGAAACTGGTGCCTGCCAAGGCAGCGGATGTGCTGCCGCCGGTGCTTCTGAACGTATTCTTCCCTGCCCTGCTCTTCAGCTCCTTCTCCTCCATCGATGCAAAAGAGCTGGTGACCCTTGGGCTGCCTACGGTGGTCTGCACCCTGATTTTCAGCCTGCTCTCCTCTCTGCTCTGCCTGCTGATTTTAAGGAAAAAGTCCGTGGACGTGAAGAAGCTGCTGCGCTTTATCGGCGGCATCGGCAATACCTCCTTCGTCTGCGTGCCGCTGATGAGCTTTTTTTTCACTGAGCAGCAGATGGTCATTGTGTATATCCACGGCGCTGTGATGGATTTCCTGATCTGGGGTGTGCATCACCAGCTTTACCGTGGAGGCGAGAGGAACATGGGCGCTGCCCTGAAGAAGATCTTCACCAGTCCCTGTCTCATTGCCGTAGTGCTGGGCATTGTCTGCTCCGTGCTGCGGCTGCAGCTGCCCTCCTTCATCAGCTATCCTATGAAGACCATGGCCGGCGCCGTGTCGCCCCTGTCACTGGTTTTTATCGGCATTTTGATCCAGAATTACGGCATTTTCTCCTGGATTCGGGATAAAATCGCCATTTTCTACACCTTCTGGAAGGTACTGATCCTGCCTGCGGTGGTTTTTGTCAGCCTGTACTTTTTCCTGCCCCTGGAGACGGTGCTGGTGCTGACGCTGCTCTTCGGCTCCCCCGGCCCCATCAGCTCCGTAGTCTGGAGCAAGGAATACGGCGGCGATCCCAAGCTGGCGGTGAACTGCCTGATTCCCTCTACCCTGCTCTATTTTATTACCGCCGGAGCCGCCCTGCTCCTGCTGACAGGTTACGGCCTGCTGTAATATCAGTAGAAAAGACGCTGCCTCCCGTTCATTGGGAGGCAGCGTTTTTTTTATCCTTTTATTCTACGCAGACCAGGCCATTTGCCTTGACGGTGATCTTCATGCCGTCCTTGACGTAGTTCAGGAACTCGTCGCCCAGGCAGTCGATGACCGGCATGGTGATGCCGTCTACCCACACGTCTGCCAGCACAGCACCGGCAGCAGCCAGGGAGTCGATGTGGTTGGCAAAGAGCATGCAGGCGGGATTGCGCTCCATGGCGCAGGCGCAGTACAGCACCAGGCCGCCGGTGGTGGAGCCGATGGTCTGGGGCAGGCACAGAGCCTTGCCGATGAGGGGCTTGCCGTGGAGCTCTTCGTTATTCTGGTCGCCGCATTTGACTTCCTTGTCTCCGAACTGCAGCGCCATCTGCAGGGAGGCCAGGGTATTAAAGCCCTGCTTGGTGACCACGGCCTCTGCCGTGACCTCGCCGGGGGTTACCACTCTACCTTGAAACTGTTTCATTCTTACTTCCCTCCCTTGGTGATGGCACGAAGGATCTCTTCGTCGGTGTAGTATCTGGCGCTGGTGTAGGTGCGGAGCTTATTGGAGGAGGTGATGACGGGCATCTTCTTACACAGGGGGTTGTTCATGTACATCAGGGGGCAGATGTAAGAGGTGATCACGCCCGTAGCTTTGAGACGGGGGGCATAGTCGGTCTTGTTGAATTCCTCCAGCACCTTGGGGGCGGCGGTGAGCACCGTGGGCAGGCAGATCTTCTTTTTACCGTTTTCCTTCAGGGCGGCCTCGATCTTATCTGTCCAGTCCTTCAGCTGCTCCAATGACAGGTGGGGGCAGCCCACGAAGCAGAGCTTGGGCTTGGCATCGGCCTTTTTCCAGATGACGGGATAGTTGTCTTTGACCCGCTGCAGCTCGGCATCGTCAATGATATACTCCTTTGCGCCCTCAGCGATGAGGCTCTTGCCCAGCTCCACGGCTTCGGGGGTGAGGTTCTCGATGTGGTACAGACCCACAGCGCCGTTGGAAGCGGTGGCTGCACCGAAGTCCTTCAGATAGGAGCAGGCGGCATCGTTCAGCTCCGTGCCGATCCACTGATCCAGCCCCTGGACGTAGGGTACATCCTCCATGACCTTCATGCCGATGGCAGAGCCCAGCAGCTGGGCCTCCGGCTTCTTGGTGGTCTTGACCTTGACCACCCAGGTGGCCTTTCTGCCCTCGTCGGTCAGAAGGCCGAAATAAGGCACATAGCCCACAATGGAGCCCATGATGTCGATGATGCCGGAGTTACGGTTGCAGCGTGCGCCCAGAACGGAGTTGGCATAGACCACGGCAGAGGACTCTGCCCAGCTAAGCACATCGCCCTTCTTGGGCTTGTTTCCCATCTCGTCCATGTAGCAGGTGCAGCTGAAGGCATCCTTGTCCATAAGGCCCAGCTTGTTCAGCTGCTCCTCGTAGAAGTCCTGCTTGGTGTACATGAACTTGCGGAAGACGAAATTCTGCAGGAAATTGGCAGGCACATTCTTATCCAGAGGACGGGGGTCCACGGAGAACTTCTGACCGGAGGTAACACCGGCATCCAGCAGCTGCTGCATCAGATCGTACACCGGGGACATGACCTTCAGGCCGAAGGAAGTGACCAGATGGTTATAGTTGGAGGTAATAGGCACCAGCTTCTCTGCCTCGAAGGCATCGCCGTACATGACCATGGTCTTCATGACCTTGGCCATGGTTTCGCCCTTGGCACCGTCTAAGATAGCCTGTTGTTCTTTGGTTAAAATCATAGTTGATCTCCTTATCCTTAGAGTTTCATGCAGACATCCCAGGCGCCCCAGATGACGGAGCGGAGGTTGCCTACCTTGGCGGCATCACCGATGACGTGGATGTGGCGGCCCTTTTCTGCCACGGGGGCGGGGTTATAGCCCACGGAGAGGATCACGGAATCCGCAGGAATCTGGAAGGTCTTGCCCTCCTTGTTTTTCACGGTCACGCTGCCCTTGCCGATCTCGCAGAGGGCGGTCTCCAGATGGACGGGCACTTTGTTGGTCTTGAAGCAGTCACGGAGATAGCTGGTATTGGCCAGGCAGATGCCGGGGGTGGTGATGAGGTCGTCCATCATCTCCACAATGGTGGGCTTTTTGCCCTGAAGGAAGAGCTCATAGGCGATCTCGCAGCCGGTGAGGCCGCCGCCGATGATGGTGACATTCTCCCCAACCTCTGCCTTACCCAGCAGGAAATCCACGGCCTCGATGGCGGTGTCAGCGCCCTTGACGGGGAGCTTCTTGGCCCTGGCACCGGTGGCGACGATGATCTCGTCAGCATCCAGCGCCTTGACGTCCTTGATTTCCGTGTTCAGCTTGACCTCAATGGGGTACTTGCTCAGTTCACGGAGGTACCAGGAGATCAGGTCACGATCCTTTTCCTTAAAGGAGGGAGCGGCCGCAGCGATGAACACGCCGCCCAGAGAGTCACTCTTTTCGTACAGCGTAACCTTGTGGCCACGCTTGGCGCAGACCAGAGCCGCCTCCATGCCGCCGATGCCGCCGCCGATGACAGCGATCTTCTTGGACTTTTTGGCAGGCTCCAGCTTGTATTTCTTGGACTGCATGGTCTCGGGGTTCAGGGCACAGCGTGCCAGACCCATGGTGTCTGTCAGGGACTGGGTGTTGGCATGACCCTTGGAGGAGGAGAAGTTGAAGCAGCCGCTATGGCAGCAGATGCAGGGCTTGATGTCCTCCATGCGCTCCTCGATCATCTTGGTGATCCACTCGGGGTCGGTGAGGAACTGACGTGCCACGCCAACGGCATCGATCTTGCCTTCCTTGACCGCCTGCGCACCCACCTCCGGCTCCATTCTACCGGCGCAGACCACGGGGATATCCACGAATTTCTTAATGTGTGCCACGTCCTCCAGGTTGCAGTTCTGGGGCATATACATGGGCGGATGCGCCCAGTACCAGGAGTCGTAGGTGCCGTTGTCAGCGTTGAGCATATCGTAGCCCGCATCCTGCAGGTACTTGGCGGCACGCTCGGACTCGGCCATATTTCTGCCCACTTCCTTGTAATCCTCTCCGGGCATAGCGCCCTCGCAGAAGCCCTTCATCTTGGACTCCACGGAGTAACGCAGAGAGACGGGGAAATCCTTGCCGCAGGCCTTCTTGATCTCCTTGACCACCTCGGCGGCGAAGCGGTAGCGGTTCTCGAAGCTGCCGCCGTAGTCGTCGGTACGCTTGTTGAAGAACTCGATGGCGAACTGATCCAGCAGATAGCCCTCATGGACCGCATGGACTTCCACACCGTCTACACCGGCCTCCTTGCAGAGCTTGGCGGTCTTGGCGAAGGCCTCGATGATCTCGTGGATCTGCTCCACGGTCATCTCGGGGCAGGTAATATCGGGCGCCCAGCGTGCAGGCTGCGCGCTGGGGCTGGCCAGCTCGTGGCTGGTATCCAGAATGGGCTTAATGAGCGCACGGGTGAATTTCTTCTTATGTAAGGGCGCTACCAGCTCGGTGATGGCCCAGGAGCGGCCCATACCGGCGGTGAGCTGCACAAAGAGCTTGGCACCGGTCTTGTGGATCTCGTCCATGAAGACCTTCAGCTCCTTGAACATCTTGGGATTCTGCCACAGCCATCTGCCCCAGAAGGTGTTGCGCAGGGGGGCGATACCGGGGATGATGAGACCTACATTGTTCCTGGCTCGCTCCAGGAAGAGCTTGGCCGCCTCCTTGTCAAAGTGGCTGCCGCCCAGCTCGAACCAGCCGAAGAGGGAGGTTCCGCCCATGGGACACATGACGATGCGGTTCTTGATCTCTACATTGCCGATCTTCCAGGGGGTAAAGAGGGATTGGTACTTTGCATCCATTGGAAATACATCTCCTTATTTCTATTTTACTTTTCACTAAACAGTTGTTCCGCCGTCTTGCGCTTCTTTTCCCGCAGCTTCTCTCCCTCGGCGGCATAGCCCAGGGTAATGACCAGGCGCACGGGGTTCTTCAGGTCGCAGAGCTTGCGGATCTTCTCGTCGTCGAACCAGCCCAGGATGCAGCTGCCCAGGCCCTGGGCGGCGGCCTCTGCGGTGAGGTAGGCGGCGGCGATGCCGATATCCAGGGAGCGGTAATCGTTACCCTTGAGCTTGGCACCCAGGGCGGCGGACTTCACATAGGACTCCTCGGAGATCACAATGAGAATGGGGGCTTGTTTGGCGAATTTATTCAGACCCACGCCGGTGGTGGCCGCTGCCACCGCCTTGGCAGTCTCCCCACGGCAGACGGTCAGGTGGTAGGGCTGGCCGTTGCAGGCCGAGGGTGCAAGGCGCACCGCCTCCAAGACCGCCTGGAGCTTTTCCTCCTCCACAGGGCGGTTTTCATCGTAGCTGCGGCAGGATTGCCGGGTCTTGGCGATGGTTAAAAAGTCCATATTATCCCTCCTGCAAAATGCGGAATTCAAAGGGCTGCAGCTTCTCTGCCTGCAGCTCCTCATAGGAGGACAGCAGCAGCTTGCCGTTCAGCTTCTTGGGGAAAGCTACGGTTTTGCCGCTCATATTGCAAATGCAGATGAGGCTCTTTCCCTCAAGGCTGCGGCGGTAGGCATAGACCCGTCTGGACTCCAGCAGGGGCGTAAAATCGCCGCTGCACAGGATCTCATTTTCCTTTCGCAGGCGGATCATTTTCTTCCAGAAGGCTAAAACGCCCTTGTCATCTGCCAGCTCCTTCTCTACATTGACCGTTTGATAGTTTCCGTTCAGCTTCAGCCAGGGTTTCTCGCCCTTGGTGAAGCCTGCGTTCTTGCCGCCGCTCCACTGCACGGGGGTTCTGGCATTGTCACGGCTGCTGCGGCGGATCAGCTTCCAGCGGAGCTTGGAGGGGAAGCAGAGGCGCTTCATCATGGTATGGACATTGTGGCTCTCGATGTCCTCTACCTCCTGCAAATTGGCAAAGTCGCCGTTGGTCATGCCGATCTCCTGCCCCTGGAACATATAGGGGGTACCACGGAGGGTCATAAGCAGACCGGCCATCATACGGGAGCACTCCTTGCGGTAGCCCTGGCTGTCGGAAAAGCGGGAGATGAAACGGGGCTGGTCGTGGTTTTCAAAATAGCAGGCATTCCAGGGAAGTCCGGTCTGCCATTTGCTCAGGCACTTCATCAGGCGCTTGGGCTTCAGACGGGTCTTGAGCCACTTGACAATGACCTGGTCGCACTCCATATGCTGGAAGGCGAAGACCATGTCCAGCTCTCCCCGGCTCTCAAGGGTAAGATCCCTGGCCTGGGGCAGGTCTACAAAGACCGTCTCGCCCACGGCGAAGGCACCGTAGGGTTCCAGCACATCCCGGCGCAGCTCCTGCAGGATCTTGTGGCAGCCGGGGGTGGAGAGATAATGCTCCTGACCCGTGAGGATAAAGCGCTTCTTGCCGTCGGCCAGGGTGTTTTTGTAGATCACGTTGATCACGTCGCAGCGGAAGCCCACCACACCCTTCTCCAGCCAGAAGCGCATGATCTCCTTGATCTCCTCCAGCACCTCCGGGTTGTGCCAGTTCAGGTCGGGCTGCTTTTTGGAGAAGAGGTGGAGATAGTATTTCCCCGTGTCCCCAAAGGGCGCCCAGGGGCAATCTGCGAAGAAATTGCCCCAGTTGTTGGGGACTTTTCCATTCTTTTTCCCCGGGCGGATGATGTAATAATTCTGATATTTCTCCTCCCCGGCCAGGGCTCTTTGGAACCACTCATGCTCGTCGGAGGTGTGGTTGATGACCAGATCCATAACAATGCCGATGCCACGCTTTTTTGCCTCCGCCACCAACAGGTCAAAGTCCTCCATAGTGCCGAAATGGGGCTGAATGGCCTTGTAATCGGCGATGTCGTAGCCGTTGTCGTCATCGGGGCTGAGGTAGATGGGCGAGAGCCAGATGGTATTGACCCCCAGATCGGCAATATAGTCCAGCTTGGACAGAATGCCCTTCAGATCGCCCATGCCGTCCCCGTCGGAGTCGCAGAAGGAACGGGGATAGATCTGGTAGACGATGGTATCCTTGCGGTAATTGGCAGCCATGGCATGCACATCCTTTCTGTTTTCCAGTATAGCACAGAATGGACAAATAATCAAATCTAAAGCGCAAAAACATGGCGAATATATAGATAAAAAGATATTTCCGTTTATGGGCTGACAGAAAAAGGGCTGCCTCCTTTTGAGACAGCCCGTTTGGATTCCTGACTTATGCGCGCTCCGCGCCGAAGCAGAAGATAGCTACGGTGCTGGCACCGCAGTGGGTGGAGATCACAGCGCCGATGCGGCCTTCGCGGAGGTCGATCTCTCTGCCGGGGAAACGCTCCTTCACCGCTGCGACTACCTCCGCCTGGAGGTCGGGGCAGTTGGAGTGGCAGACGTAGATCTTTCCCTTGTAGTCCACGCCGTCCTGAATGGTCTTCATGACCTCGTCCACGCAGGTGCGGATGGCATTCTTCTTGCCGCGAACCTTGCCGTAGGAGAAAATCTTACCGTCGGCATTGAGGTTCATCATGGGGCAGATGCCCAGCAGGCCGCCCACCAGCGCCACAGGGCCGGATACACGGCCGCTGCGCTTGAACTGGGTCAGGTCGGTGCAGAAGATCTGATGCACTACCTTGCGGCGGTTGTCCATGAGCCACTGCTCCAGCTCCTCCATGGACATACCGGCATCCCAATGGTCTGCCGCCGTATCCACCAGCAGACCGTAACCGGTGCAGCTGCACAGGGAGTCCACCACGATCAGCTTACGGTCAGGATACTTTTTCTTCAGGTTCTCGGCGGCGGCCACCGCGTTGTTATAGGAGGGGGTCATGCCAGTGCCGAAGGCAATATGCAGCACATCGCCCTTCTGCAGCAGCTTCTCAAAATACTCCTCATAGCGGAACTCATTGATCTGAGAGGTAATAGGCATCTTGCCGGACTTCAGCTGGGCAAAGAAGTCCTCCATAACCGCCTCGTCACGGCCCATATTGTCCTCGTACTCCCTGCCCTCGATGGAGTAGGTATAAAACAGCACATGGATCCCTCTGCCGCTGATATGGGAATAGGGCAGATCCACCGTGGACTCACAGGATAACTGATATTGATGATTCATATTTGACTTCCTCCGAAATTATTTCGTTCTGACCTCGTCGTTACCGCCGAAAAACAGCGCCAGCGCACCCGGGCCGATGTGAGAGCCGGTGACCGGCTCATGTTCTACCAGTAAAAACTCCTTGGGGGGCATTTTTTTGGAGATCAGCTCCATCAGATATGCCGCGTCCTCGGGACAGGCGGCGTGGGAGATGCCCACGGTCTGTAATTCCGGCCGATCGGCCAGCATAAAGTATTTCTCCGCCATGGCATGGATCGATGCCTTACGGCCGCGGATCTTGCCAAAGGCGACGATCTTGCCGTTTTCGTTGCCCTTGAGCAGGGGCTTAATGCCCAGAATATAGCCCACCAGGGCGCTGACATTGGACAGGCGGCCGGTGCGGCGCAGGTGCATCAGGTCGTCCACAATGAAGACCTGATACATCCGATCACGGAACTTGCTGATCCGCGCATAGGTCTCCTCCAGGTTCATACCATTGGCACGGCAGTTGGCAGCACGCAGCGCCAGCATCCCCTCGCCCAGACCGGCGCCCAGGCTGTCGATGAGACGGATGTCCCGATCCGGATACTGCTCCAGCAGTTCCTGACGGGCAATGCCTGCGGAAGCGAAGGAGCCGCTGATGCCGGAGGACAGGCCGACAAAGAGAATATCCTCGCCCCGCTGCAGACAGGGCTCCATGACATCCATGTAGCGCTGGGGGTTGATCTGCGCCGTATTGACCTGCGCCCCCTTGCGGATGGCATCGTAGTAAGCCTTGGCATCAAAGTCAGCCGTATCGGCACAGGTCATCTCTCTGCCATCGAGAAAGTAGTAGAAAGGGATCACGTGAATATTCTGTTCAGCGGCAAGGGCCGTGGGCAGATTCCCCGTGGTCTCGGTGATAATCGCAAAACTCATTGTATTACTCCTTAAGGGTGATCACGGAGCCTATTATAGGAGGAAAGGCTTAAAAATAGCAAGCTACTGTCTCGGTTCAGAGGTAAACAGACCGTTCCCGGGCAGTAGAAAAGGACTCTACCAACGGTAGAGTCCTTGATTTTCAAGGCTTTGCAGCCCTTTTTCGGCACGCTTAGGCCAGGAGACTGTCGAAGTAGGTCTTGGCGCTATCGCCGTAGTAGATGCAGGCTTTGGCCAGGTTGGCGGCGCTGGCATCTGTGGAGGCGATGTTGCTCTTGGCATAGGCTTCGATGCTGTAGCCTACGTTCTGGGAGGCTGCTTCTTCGCCTACGTAGGCTACGAAGTAGTACATATCACGCATATTGGCGGACTTGACACCGGTAAAGGCCACCTGAATTCTGCCGTCATCCAGCTCGGTAAACTGGGTGAGGACAGCGACTTCTTCGCCGTTTTCGTTCAGCACCTTCACGGAGGTGATATCGTCCTTGCTGTAGCCTTCAGCGATGGTCAGCTTGGCGTTGATCTCGGTCTTGTCTGCAAAGGTGACGGAGAAGCCCATGGCGGTAACGGCAGTGATGGTTCTGTCATTGTCCACGTAGGTTCTGGTGTCGGTCAGCTCTGCGGACAGCTCGGTGGAGGCGTACTGCTGGTAGGCTTCCAGACCGGCGTTGACCAGTTCGTCTGCACGGCGGACGAAGGCCACCTGTGCGGCTGCACCGTAGTTCAGGCAGTCGATGAGCATGGTGAAGAGATATGCATCCTTTGCAGGATCGTAGTAGTCGAAGCAGAGCTCAGCATAGGCTAGGACGGAGTAGACATCCACGGGGGTACTGTACTCGTTGCCGCTCTCATCGAAGAAGTGGAGCACAGCTCTCAGCTCGCTGCCCATTTCGACCGACTGGATGCCCGTGAGATTGAAGAGCATACGGGTGGCGTCGGTGGTCAGGTCGGGATAGAGAGTCGCGGTTTCCACGGTCTTCTCGCCGCCGCCCATGGGGTAGCGATCCTTTTCCACGGTCAGGTATGCGCCCTCGGTGACGTAGTTAGGCACGGCAGCCAGGATATCCGCCAACTTGATGCGGTAGTTCATCTGCAGGTCGGAGTCGAAGGAGACGGTGTGGCTGATCTTGATCTCCACCTGGGTGGACTCGACCGCCTCCACAGCACCGCAGATGCAGCTGCCGTCTACGTAAGTGTGATCCTCGGTGACGCTGTAGTCGCAGTTGTTGCAGCCGACGGTGTGGTTCTCTCCATTGTTCGTGTAGGCATAGCTATGGCCGGTTGCATTGACCGCAAAGCTCCTGAGTTCTTCTCCACAAGAGCAATTTAGCTTTTGTACGCCATTTTCTGTGCAGGTTGCTGTCGTTGTGTAGAAGTACTCTGCAGAAGAGGCAGTGTAACTGCAACTTTCCCAGCCTTGTGCTCCTGTGGGGTAGCAAAGCAGCAATTCAGCAGAACTGTCCACAAAAGCATCCGTTTCAAGAGAAGGCATATTGCCTAAGAAGTGAACATGGCGCAAGGAGGTACAACGAGCAAAACCAAAAGCACCGATGCTGGTTACTCCTTCGGGAATTGTGATGCTCGTTAACCCGATGCAGTCACAGAACGCATAGTTCCCTATACTCGTTACATTTTCGCTCATTTGAACGCTTGACAGATTGTTGCAGTGAGAGAATGCATTAATTCCGATACTCGTTACACTTTCAGGTAACACAATAGCAGTTATCTCGTCCATGTTGCGGAACACATAATCGCCGACGGTAGTCACACCCTCCTCCACAACAACAGAGGTAATCAAGGTACGATGGTCATACCAGGGCACCAGTTTGCTGGAAGTATAGTTTGTCATAGCGCCCGTACCGGAGATCGTCAGCTGACCGGTAGTTTCATCCAGTTCCCAGATCACGTTTTCACCGCAAGCACCGGAATAAGGATCTGCAGCACCACAGACGCAATTTCCATCGGAATAGTCGTGGGCTTCCGTTACAGAATAGTCGCAACCGTTAGCGCAGGTGATTGTATGCTCATCACCGTTGTCGGTGTAAATATAACTGTGGTCTGTGGCAGGAACCTCATTGGAAGTATATGTATCCCCACAGGCAGAACATAAGTACGTGGTGAATCCGGCCTCAGTACAAGTTGGCTCTGTAATAGTTGCATCATAGGCATGTCCAAGCGGAGCGACTGCATCATCTGAATAACTATCGCCACAAAGCGTACAAGTATAGGTTGTATAGCCTGCATCCGTACAAGTCGCATTTGTCTGACTTTGCTCATAATCATGAGCACAGGAAGCATCTTGAAGAACAACAAAATCCGTATCGTTGGCCAAGTTCTCGTTATGATCGGCGGTCTCAACCGTGATATAGTAGACCTCGCCTTCCCCATATGTCGTTGAGAAGCTTGTCCGCTCGACATCCAGCGCCCCCATCGAGTCGATTGTTTTTGTTTGAAGAATTGCGCCATCAGCAGAACCCTTACGGAGGCTGACGATAATCTCTTCGCTGTGTGCATCATAGCTTCGGTTTACAATATCGGCATATATCACCACCTCATTGCTTGTATTCCAGCCCCAAGCTATATTTTCTACTGTCACATCGCTAAAATCAAGAACAACAGTTGCTTTGTTATTCGCTATATTACTGTCTGTCTCTGTCAACGGTGTGACGGTAATCGTCACAGTCTGGCCAAGCTGCACAGTTTCTGCAGCAAAACCGCAGGTAATTTCTGTGGATGCACCGGGTAGCAGTCGGCTTCCAAATACGGTTCTGCCGATCTCCGCTCCACTCTCATCCGTAATCACAACAAGCAAGCCACTTGCAGCAACCTCGCCACAATTCCGTACAACCAGATCAAAGGTCATATCCGCATCTTCTACATAGGAGGATCCATCATACCATAGTTCCGAAACCTCGAGATCGCAGGACAACGGTGCTACAATCAACTGAAGTGTTGCTTCACCGTAGGGATCATCACTTTCATAACCATCTACCACATCGATCTGATTTGCAAAGATTTGCAGACTTCCGTCCGCAGCGAGGATGGCATCAAAGGATTTGAAGCTTGCGGAATTGCTTGTCAGGGCAACCGGCTCACCCCATGTATCGCTGCCCGAATCATAGAAAACTGCAAAAATATCAGAATACAAACCATTGTATTGATTATAGATGACAACTCTAACGCCGTTTTCGTCTATGACCTGGTAGCGGTCAGTGGACAGATTCTGGATAACAACACCTTCCACAGTGGTCAGCGCCCCATCCTGATACCAGTAAAGCTGACCATTGGAGTAAGTCACACCACTGTCGATGACTGTGTTCTGGGTCAAAGCTGTGCCATTCAGGTAGATTTCCAGATCTGCATCTGTTGCAATATCTCCATCTGTGTCCATGCTGTACGCTACATCCAGCGTGGTACCGTTATAGTCTGCCATCAGGGAATCAATGGATGAGAGATTGCTGTAAAGTGTCTGTGCTTCGCCCCATTGACTTCCGTCGAAGCTCCGGCACAGGATTGCATTGGCAGTGTTGTCTCCGAACCAATCGTTTTCGCTGTTATTCAGCCATACAATATATACCTTGCTGTCATCTCCGCACACGGTGGGCAGCATATTCAATGTTCCGCTGTTTTCCGTAACAGCACTTACATTAAAAGAGTTTCCGCCCCGGTCAAAAACCGCAAAGGAAATATCCATTTTCGAAGCAAAGTTTTCCAGCGAAATATTCTCCTCCACAGCTTCGCTTGCATCCTGCCAGGTCAAATAGGCAGTGTCATTGATTACCGTCAGGCAGGGAGAGGCATCAGCCGTGCCGTCACTCTCTACCGGCACCGGGTTACTCCAACTATTGCCGTCGTAATAAGAGGCGAATAATTGCAGGCTGTTGATGCTGCTGCTTCCGTCAGTTCCCAGCCAGACCGCCAACATACTACCATCAGAGAAGCCTGCGATCTTCGGCTCCGCTCCGCTGTAGGCATTGGTCAGGAAATCCGTTACTGTTACGTCTTCCGTACTAAGGGAACGCTTGTTTCCCTCCGTGGGCATAAAATAAGAGGGTTCTTGCAGATAACTCAGATCCTGCGCCGTATATGCGGATGTGTCATACGGATCGAATTCACTTCCGATCTCCTCCGCCGTCTCTGCTTTCATACCTTTCATCGACGGATATTCATACCAAACCGCTTCTGTAATCGGATCCCACGCATGTTTATAAGTAAAGCATAAAAGCTCCACCTTCGCGTAAGCATTTAGGCTTGCCTTAAGCTGGAAATAGTCCGTTTCTCCAAAGGAATATTCCCAATAGGGCTTTAGCTTTCCCTCCAGGCCGCCACTGACAGCGACCACTTTTTTAATACCCAGTCCGATACCGCCGCTTAGAGCAACTTCACCGCTGATGCTGCCATCAGGTGTGACCTCATCGATCGCATCATTGACCATAAGATTCGCCTTCGCTTCTATAGAAGCAGAGAGGGACGCTTCAAAGAACAAGGGCACCGGTCCGGCATAGAAGGGGAAGGAATAGCTTACAGACAAGCCACAGCCTATGATCATGCCGCTCTCCAGCCACCGGACCTCTCCCCCTGGTGTCAAATAGCCCTCCATAAATCCGGCGATCATAAAGTCACCGTCGAAGCCGAAGGAGCCTGCACCCTTGAACAAATTATTACCCAATCGACTATTCATCCGCTGATAAACGCCATAGTCGGAAAGGCCGGTTTTTGCACTTTGAAAGATATTTTTTGTAGATTGGGCAAAGTCTTTTGCCTTCATGCTTCCGGAAGCCTTATCGTAGCTTCCGTTACTTTGATAACCGATCGCCACATAGATTTTCCCATTCTCCACAGAATACTCTACAGGAATCGATGTAGGAAGCCCGACACTGATCTTCTGGCCGCCGAAAAAAGCAATATCCTCTGGGAGCGTGAAGCTCATCTTCTCGCCCCAACTATAGGAGAAGCCCTCCAGAGCATCAGGAGAAGATGATGCCACCTCAATCTGCAGTTTCTTTTTGCTACAGATGCCGCTTGCGTTCGTGGCAACAAGATAGACATCCTCAGAAATATCCACACTTTCGCTCCAGTTGACCGTAGAAGCTCCGTCTGTAATTTCAACGCTGTTACTGCCCTGGCAGATCTTTACGGAACCACAGGCATTTGCGCCCCAGTCAATCTCCGGGGTCACCGTATAGCTGCCGGAATTCGTCAGCGGAATCTTGCAGGCTTCATTTACAATGTCCACATCATCCATCCAGAGACCGCTGATTACGGGATAGTTCTCTGACGTTTTCTGCAAATAGACCGTGGAAGAATTTCTCAGCGCCGCTTCGGAATAGGTGCGGCTCACATAACCCTCTTTGGACACCGTTACACTGCCGCCGGAATACGGAAGCTTGATCTGCCCATTATCTTCTGTAGAAATGGTATATGTCGTGTCATTGTATTCCACCGTTGCAGTATCCGCAAGCTGATACTTCGTCTCTGTTTGATTGCTCTTTTTCTGGTTGGTATATACGTTTATCGTTAGTTCACCTGTTGCCTGATCGTAAACACTTCCACTGCCCCAAGCAATATCTTCTCCCAAGGGAATAAAAGTATATCCATATGTCTCTGCGTAGATCTGTGCTGTGGAGCCTTCGTAACCGTAAATGACCGTTGTGCCCGCAATGCCGAGCGTATTTGGAATGCTGAAAATAGAACATTCTGGATTAAAAATCGTCACAGAGGTCAGGCTGCTGCAGGAAGAGAACGCATAATAGCCAATGCTGGTTACGCTGTCCGGGATCGTCACGCTGGTCAAGCTGCTGCAGCAAGAGAACGCAGAATTGCCGATGCTGGTTACGCTGTCCGGGATCGTCACGCTGGTCAAGCTGCTGCAGCAAGCGAATGCCTCATTGCCAATGCTGGTTACGCTGTCCGGGATCGTCACGCTAGTCAGGCTGCTGCAGTAAAAGAACGCATTATCGCCGATTCTGGTTACGCTGTCCGGGATCGTCACGCTGGTCAAGCTGCTGCAGTAAGAGAACGCAGAATTGCCGATGCTGGTTACGCTGTCCGGGATCGTCACGCCGGTCAGACTACTGCAGTCATAGAACGCAGAACTGCCGATGCTG
>JAZNVK010000312.1:0-5054 GCA_045592805.1 Faecousia sp. | reverse complement strand
TACGGGGAGGCGGAGGCATGAGCTCGGAGCTGCTGGTGGCGCTGATCTCCCTGGCGGGGACGGCCCTGGGAACCCTGGGTGGCATTCTGGCCGCCAACCGCCTGACCAACTACAGAATTGAACAGCTGGAGAAAAAGGTACAGGCACACAATAACATTGTGGAGAGAACATACATACTGGAGGGGCAGGTCACGGAGTGTGTTCACGACATACGAGATCTTAAGGCATACCATAAGCCCCAATAGTGAGATAATGGATTACTATATCAACGATTAAGGAGGAGTAATAATGGCATACTGGAAACTCTGGCTGAAGGCGGCGGCGGTGAGAGCCGTCAAAACCATGGCACAGACCGCTGTGGCCATGCTGCCTGCGGCGGCAAGTATTGAGGAAGTTAACTGGATCACCGTTGCCGGTACGGCGGCACTGGCCGGTGTGGCATCCTTGCTGACCAGTCTGGCAGGCCTGCCGGAGGTGAAGGGAACATGACGGAGCTGGAACTGCGACAGAAGCTGGTTAAGACAGCGCAGGCCTATTTAGGATGCAAGGAGTCTGACGGATCTCACCGCAAGATCATCGATATTTACAACGCTCACAAACCGTTGGCCAGAGGCTACGCCGTGACCTACACGGACGCATGGTGCAGCACCTTCGTCTCCGCTATGTCCATCCTGTGCGGCATGACGGAGATCCTGCCCACGGAGTGCGGCTGTGGTAAGCATATCGATCTGTTCCGTGGACTGGATTCTTGGGTTGAGGCCGATGATTATGTGCCTAAAGCCGGTGATGTCATTTTCTACAACTGGAACGACACCGGCGTGGGCGAGTGCACCACCGGTGCATCGCATGTCGGTATCGTCACAAGCTGCGATGGCCGCACGATTACGATTATCGAGGGCAACATCTCCAATGCGGTCGGATACCGTACCCTGGGTGTAAACGGTCGCTATATCAGAGGATACGGTGTCCCGAAGTATGAGTTGCTGGCTGCAGCAGAGAACTCTCTGGCGGCGGAAGAGCGGTACCATCTTCTGAAGGACGTGCCTGCTTCCTACCGGGATGAGACTATCGACCGCCTTGTAGCACAGGGCTTCATTCGTGGCCGCAGTGGCGAAGGCGAGGATCTCATCCTGGACCTGGGCGAAGATGCAATCAGAATGCTGATTTATCTCGACCGGGCAGGACTTCTTCCTGGATAATGGCATTAAATTTGGCATCATATCCGAAATAGCCTTATAATTCAAGTAGTTATAATACTATATCATAGTGTTCAAATCTCTCTCACTCCGCCATGAAAAGACCTGATGCATTGCATCAGGTCTTTTTCAACGAAATCAACCCGTACGGGTGGGTGAAATATTGCGTCGCAATGTGAAATACGCCTATGGCGTGTGAAATTCGCCTCGACGGCGAGTGGGTGGAATAAATTTCATCTGAGGAAAAGCTGAAACTTCATTAGCTTCAGCCGTTCTTATCTTTGCGTAAGCAGAGATTCCTTTTTTTCAGGAGGTCAAATACATATGTGAACTTCCGTTAATTCTTTTTAGCTGAATTTGGCGTTTGCCACTGAATCGAAGAATCCATTTTGCTACGGCATTACTTCGCAAATGAATGCATTCCATATTGAATTATATTATATTAAATGGTATAATGAGAGGGTAAAGCAGCAGAGTGGAGGGGAGATCCATGGGCAAGATTTTGGGTTCCTGGAGCGGAATGCGAAAGTATCTGGAACAGGAGATGTTAGCGGACAGCTTAAAAGGGCGGGTGCGTTATATCTGCACAACCTATCCCGGTATGGACGGAAGCCACATTTTTGAACTCTGTATTGACGGGCAACAAGTCAAACGCTTTTCCTGGGAAACCGTGAATTCCTATTTCATCGATACTGGGATTTCTCCCCAGCCGAAGAATCATTATTGGGAGAACTTCCTGCCTCTGCTTGAGGGTATTTCGGTATCAGAGCGGGATGCCCATACAGACGATGAATTCTGCGAAGCCCTCACGGTTTATCGAGCACAGGAGATTCAGAAGAGTCTTTGTTCAGAGAATCCTCTGATCCGAATGTTCGCCGTTCTGGATCGCAGAGTAGGAAAGCGCAGCCTGAGTAAGCTAAAAGAAACGCTGCCCAATCAGCCTGTCTGGCTTCAGGAGATTTATCTGTTTCGTTTTCGTGCAGAAGAGATTCTACAGTAAAAATCCGCGTCCCGAAATCCCGGGATGCGGATTTTTACGCCGATGATTGGACTGTTATTCTTCGACAGGCTCCATACTTTCAATCAGTTCCACGATCTCCTGAAGGCGTAGCATGGTTCTGCCTTCTGAGGTTAGAATGTAGTCAAAGCCCTCCATGGCCCAGAATGCCTGCGTTTTGTATTGGCTTTGATAGATCGTGACCTGCCATGCACCTACGAGGCATTGCTCTTTTGTTACTTCCTCCTGAGAAGTTTCCCAATCCCGGATCAGACTCTGCTGCGAGGCGGTGGGTACTTGCATCAGCTCCAGGAGAGAGTAGCTGCCATCTTGTTGATGCTTCCATTGGAAAGTATAACAGCCGTCGGGGTGCATTTTGCTATCGACAAGTACCCAACCTTCGGGTAATACGGTGGGAAGCCACATCTGCTTCTGCTGTTCCATTTCCATCGGTGCTTCGGGAACAAGGTATTGAATCAGTTCATAGGCAGACGGATCCTCGACTTCGGCAATACTCTCTATCGCATGGACGATGATATGGTCGGGAACATCAAATGCGGTCTCCAGCGAGAATAAATACAGCCCGTCGGACCAGTAATACTTCCGGAAGCCCGGATGAGAATAAGTGACCCCATCAACCTCCAATTCAGAAGGGGAGACCGATACAGCGTAGACCTGCTGATTACCGATCATGCGTTCCTGAATATCACAGCTGTTGTTATAGCCTGTGCTGATGATGTCAAATGGGAATTCATTGCAGTCAGCCTGAATGGAAGGGTCGATGGTTTGCTGGGTGAAGATGGCATGGCCTCCCTGAGAGCCATGCCATTCTAATCTGGACATGGTCCGGTCCGGAAGATTCTGCTGCGCTAAGGGACGCTGCTGCTCTGTCATTGTCCAGTTCTCCGCAAACCAAAGCGGTACGAAATAGTCTTCGATGATCTGAGGACGAGAAGCTTCAATCGCTAAACTGAGTTTTACTTCTGCCAGGCCTTCATAGACGTTCAGATTTCCGTGATAGTCCACGGAAATTCCGGGAAGATTTTCCTGCTTGCCCTCTGCGCCGGTCAAATAGTTCCGGAGAACCGTTGCGGCGAATACGGAACAGCTGAGTAAAGCAATGGCTGCAGCGATCCAAAAGAAACGAACAGATGCTTTTTTGTGATGCTTTTGTGGTTTGTCGCAATGTGCTATATATTCCGGTCTGGCGTGTGCCAGAGCGAGGAACAGGTCCTCACTTATCATAAATATATCCCTCCTTGATCAGATGCTGTTTCAGCTTTTTACGAACACGGTTTAGGATGACAGCCACATTTCCTTCCCGAAGAGAATAACGCTGGGAGATCTCTCGGATACTGTCTGCAAAGAAATACCGTCTGAGAAAGATATCCCGATCACGCACCGGCAGCAAATCTAAAAACTCGTTCAGAACCTGCTTAAGTTCTTTGGCAATTACCGTGTCTTCCGGCGATTCCACGGAAGCGATGCAATTGTCCAGCTCCTCCAGCACCGCAGCGGTTTCGTTTCCCTGACGGCGCTCCGCCTTACGGTAGCGAAGCCGATTGAAAGCGAGATTTCTTGTAATCGAGAAGAGATATATCCTGAGATTTTTCGGACGCAGCGGCGGAATGGCACTCCAGGCCCTGACCCAGGTTTCGTTAACGCATTCCTCACAATCCTCCGGGAGATCCAGAAACTTTTTCGCGATCCCATAACAGCCTGCGCCATAGTATTTTTGTACCTCGGAAATTGCCTGTTCGTCCCGCTGAAAAAACAGAGCTATGATTTTGTCATCCTTCATTTACACCCTCCTTTCGAGGTGATGAGAGCGCTCTAACAGATAAGACCCGATTTTTCGAGGAATATTACAGTAAAATCAGCCGCATCCCTGAATTTTCGGGGATGCGGCTGAATGATTTTGTTTTACCAGATCACAACTCTCTTGGAGGGTGCGATATACATCTTGTCGGTCTTCTTGACCTTGAAGGTTTCATACCACTCGGGGAAGTTTCTGGGAGGCATATTGGCACGGAGGATGTTGGGGCCGTGGACGTCTACCTGGAGCAGCAGCGCCTGATATTCGGGCTTGGCCTTCTGGCACCACACCTTTGCCCAGTTGGTGAAGTACTCTTCAAAGGAAACGCCTTCGCTGGAGGACATGATGTCCAACGTGACAGCCATGCCGCCGTTATCTGCGATGTTTTCGCTGACGGTGAACTTGCCGTTGACCTTGCCCCAGGGCAGCTCGATGCCGTCGAACTGCTTGATCATTGCGTTGACCTTCTTGTTGAACTTCCGCTCGTCGGCCTTGGTCCACCAGTTGTTCAGGTTGCCCAACTCGTCGCACTTTGCACCGTTGGAGTCAAAGGCATGAGAGATCTCGTGGCCGATGACAGCGCCGATGCCGCCCAGGTTTTCGCTTCTGCTCTGCTTAATGGAGTAGAAGGGAGCCTGCAGAATGGCGGCGGGGAAGGTAATGTCGTTGACAAAGGGATCATAGCAGGCATTGACCATATGGCCGGGCATTGCCCAGTGGCTGCGGTCAACTTCCTTGCTCAGCTTTGCGAAGTTCTCAAGGATTCGGATTCTTCTCAGGGTGGAAACAACGTCGAAGAGGGACTTGCTCTCGTCAAAGACCAGCTTGTCGTAGATTTCTTCCACACGGTCGGGATAGCCCATCTTAATGCCCATGGTGGACAGCTTCAGGATGGCCTTATCCTTGGTGGCCTGCTCCAGAATGTCATTGTCCTTGATACGCTTCTGATAGGTAGCGACGATCTGACGTACGATGTCGATGATGTCTGCCTTTGCCTCTTCGCCAAAGTACTTCTCGCCGTAGTACAGACCTACGGGCTCGCTGT
>JAZNVK010000311.1:0-10137 GCA_045592805.1 Faecousia sp. | reverse complement strand
GGAGTGGTGAATGATGAATAGTGAATGGTGAATGGCGAAGGTATGCGCTTTGCGCATTGATTTTAAATAAATCGGCGGAGCCGATACCTCCATTATTCACTATTCACCATTCGTTATTCACCAAATATAAATTTCCGTTTTCGGCACGGCACTTCTGAAAGGTGGTTTTCCCTTGCTGCAGGTTCATATTCGTACGCTGATTTTGTATCTGGCGCTGATCGTGGGGGTGCGGCTGCTGGGAAAACGGCAGATCGGGCAGATGGAGCCCACGGAATTCGTCATCACCATGCTGCTGGCCAATCTGGCGACCCTCCCCCTGGAAGATCCGGATTTCCCCTTGCTCTATGGGCTTGGACCTCTGGGGCTGGTGGTTCTGGGAGAGCTGCTGTTCTCCCTTCTGACCCTGAAAAGCATCAAGATCCGCAAGCTTTTCTGCAGCAAGCCGGTGATCCTTATGGAGAACGGACAGATCTGCGAAAAAGCCATGCGCCGCAACCGTATCAACCTGGACGAGCTGACCATGCACCTGCGGGAGAAGGGAATTTACGATCTGGAGACGGTGAAGTTTGCCATTTTAGAGACCAACGGGCAGCTGTCCACCCTGCTCTATGCCAGGCACGAGCCGCCCAGCGCTAAGGCAGCAAATATCCACGTGAAGGACACAGAATTACCCATCACTTTGATCTCCGACGGGCGGATTCTGGAGGAAAACCTGATTTTGGCAGGCAAAGACCGCCTTTGGCTGGATCGGGAGCTGGAGCGACGGGGCTGTCAGGCAAAGCAGGTGCTGCTCCTGACCCGTGCCGCTGACGGGAAGATTTATTTCTCCAAAAAAGAGGGATGCTAAGAAATCCTTGACCTATGGAGAAAGCTCGGATATAATATAGTAAAATCTACCCCTCGGAGGCGTTTCTATGAGCATTACCCAGTTAGATCGCCGCTACCTGGCCGGTACCTACGCCCGTTTCCCCATGGAATTCTCCCATGGCAAGGGCTCTACGGTTTACGACCAGAACGGCAAGGAATATATCGACTTAGGCAGCGGTATCGCTGTGAATATTTTCGGTCTGGGCGACGAGCGCTGGAAGGTAGCCGTTACAGCCCAGTTAGACAGCTATCAGCACTGCTCCAATCTCTACTGCAGTGAGCCTGTGGTAAAGGCCGCCCAGCTGCTGTGCGAAAAGAGCGGCATGGAGCGGGTTTTCTTCTCCAACTCCGGTGCTGAGGCCAACGAGTGCGCCATCAAGGCCGCACGAAAGTGGGCAGCAGAGCACAAAGGTGCCGAATATCAGACCATTGTCACCCTGAACAAGAGCTTCCATGGCCGCACTCTGGCCACCCTGGCCGCCACCGGTCAGGAGGTCTATCACAAGGACTACGCTCCCCTGCCCACGGGCTTCCGTCATGTGGATGTAGGCAATGCAGAGCAGCTGGAGCAGCTGGTGCAGGAGATCCCCTGCGCCGCCGTGATGATCGAGTGCGTCCAGGGCGAGGGCGGTGTGATGCCCATCGGCCAGAGCTATGCCGATGATATCGCCCGTATCTGCAAAAAATACGAGCTGCTTCTGATCTGCGACGAGGTGCAGTTGGGCAACGGCCGCAGCGGTAAACTCTTCGGCTACATGCACTACGGTCTGCAGCCCGATCTGGTCACCACAGCCAAGGGGCTGGGCGGCGGTCTGCCCATCGGTGCTACCCTTTTCGGTAACCGTACCGCCGACACCTTCCGTCCCGGCGACCACGGTTCCACCTTTGGCGGCAATCCCGTCTGCTGCGCCGGCGCCGTGGACATTCTCAGCCGTCTGGATGACAAGCTGCTGGAGGGTGTTGCGGAGCGTGAACAGTACATACGTCAGGAATTGGAAGGCGCACCCGGCATTCTGGCCGTCAACGGCATGGGTCTGATGCTGGGTCTGAGCATCCCCTTCCCCGCCCGTCCCTTTGCGGAGCGTCTGCTGGAAAAAGGCGTCCTGGTCACCACGGCTAAGGATAAGATCCGCCTGCTTCCCGCTCTCAATATTCCCATGGAACAACTGAAAAAAGCCGTCCGGATCATCAAGGACTGCGCACAGGAGGAGACAGTATGAAC
The DNA here is from genome assembly GCA_045592805.1 of Faecousia sp. Classification (GTDB taxonomy): domain Bacteria; phylum Bacillota; class Clostridia; order Oscillospirales; family Oscillospiraceae; genus JAZOXB01. The sequence continues at coordinate 8,048 of JAZNVK010000311.1, read as the reverse complement.
CTGAAAAACAAGCATTTTCTCACCTTACTGGACTTTACCCCCGATGAGATCACCGGTCTGATTGACCTGGCCGCCGATCTGAAGGCCAAGAAAAAAGCCGGTGTCCCCCACGACCTCTGCAAAGGCAAGACCATCGCCCTGATCTTTGAAAAGACCTCTACCCGTACCCGCTGCTCCTTTGAAGTGGCCGCCTATGATCTGGGCATGCACGTGACCTATCTGGTTCCCAGCGGCTCCCAGATCGGCAAGAAGGAGTCCATCGCCGACACCGCCCGGGTGCTGGGCAGACTCTACGACGGCATTGAGTACCGTGGCTTCGGTCAGGAGATCGTGGAAGAGCTGGCAAAGCACGCCGGTGTCCCCGTTTGGAACGGTCTGACCAACGAGTTCCACCCCACCCAGATCCTGGCGGATATGCTGACCATTCGGGAGCATTTCGGTGATCTGAAGGGCAGAACTCTGGTGTTTATGGGCGACTGCCGCTATAACATGGCCAATTCCCTGATGATCGGCTGTGCCAAGCTGGGTCTGAACTTTGTGGCCTGCGGCCCTGAAGGCTATTTCCCCGATCCCAAGCTCATCGCCAAATGCGAGGCCGTGGCAGCTGAGACCGGCGCTACCCTCCGCTTTGAGACCGATCCCATGAAGGCCACTGCCGGCGCCGACGTGATCTACACCGACGTATGGGTCTCCATGGGCGAACCCATGAGCGCCTGGCAGGAGCGCATTGAGAAGATGCTGCCCTATCAGGTCACAAGCAAGCTCATGGCAAATGCAGGGGAAAAGGCAGTTTTCATGCACTGTCTCCCTGCCTTCCACGACCTGAACACCGGCATCGGCAAGGATATCGGCGAGAAATTCGGTCTGGAAGCCTTGGAAGTCACCGACGAGGTCTTCGAGAGCAAGCAGTCCATCGTCTTCGACGAGGCCGAAAACCGCATGCACACCATCAAGGCCGTGCTGGCCGCCACATTGGCATAAGAAAAAGCAAGAGGCTGTCCCCTATTTGGGGGCAGCCTCTTTGATCTCATTCAGTTCGGAGAATAAACGCATTCCCACCTTCAGCCCCTCTAAAAAGCCTTGTTTCTCATGCGCCGCACAGAGCATAATCGCCGTTGTAAAGACAGCCTCATGATCGGCGTAAGGCAAGGGCTCCAGATAATGACTCAATTCTTCCAGGTGGCATCGGATCATTACGCTATCCACAGGATTGTCCTGAGTATAGTAGTAATAAAGCAGTTCCATCAGGGAGGCCGCATCCGTATAGCCAAAGGAAGGTATCTGCTTCGACAGGAAGCTTTTTAGATTCTCAATACAATCTTTCATTTTCACACCTCAAAATATACCAAATTGGGATATTATTAGTATACCATTTTGGTATACTATTGTCAAGGGGAGGTGCGAAAGTGTTTCGTTTGAAAGAATTACGCAAAGCAAGGAATATCTCACAGCTCAAATTAGCAACAGATCTGCATATGAATCAAAACAGCATCAGCCGCTATGAAAACGGCGAGCGTGAAGCGGATTATGAAACCCTGATCGCCTTTGCCGATTACTTCTGCGTTTCCGTTGATTATTTGCTTGGACGTACAGATAAACCGAACCCCGTATAGCTGTCAGTGGTAATGTCAATGGAAACATATGAAATTTTAAGAGGGCTTCGTGAAGATCGGGATCTTTTCCAACATATAAAAATCGCTCCTTCTTTCTGAAGGAGCGATTTTAATGATATATCGCTATAGCAATATGATATACGGCAAGCCGTATGATATATTTGCGTTGCAAATATGATATAATATCCGTTCCCTCATATGCCGCAGGCATATATCACCCACGGAAGTGGATATCATATCCGGAGGATATATCGCCCGTTCGTGCCAAGGAACGGATATCATTGCAAAAAGAGCATTGCTTACGCAATGCTCTTTTTGCTGGCACGCCGGAAGGGACTCGAACCCCCAACCCTCGGAACCGGAATCCGATGCTCTATCCATTGAGCCACCGGCGCTTATTTCCAAGGGAGATTATAGCAGATTTTACCACAGATGTAAAGCGGTTTTTTCCTTTTCTTTTCGCCCGTATGGGGGCAAAAATGACAAAAAGCTGTTTGAGCATATTGTTTTTCGCCAAAAGCCGTGCTATAATAACGAAAAAGAAACCCTACATTTTGGAGGATACAGATATGGCAGGCAGCATTGGTAATTTCCGCAGCGCATTACATGGCTTTAACCGCACCGATGTGGTGCAGTTTATTCAGGCACAGACCATGGAGCACGAGCGTGCGCTCCGGGTTCTGAAGGAAGAAAACGACCGCCTGAAGGAGGCGCTGGAGGACAAGCGCACAGAGCTGGAGACCTGTCAGGAGGAGAAGGCCGCCCTGTCGGCGCAGCTGGAAGAAGCCCTGGCTGCCATTCCTGCCCCGACAGAAGAGGAAGCTCCCGCAGCAGCGGAGGAAGCTCCCCTGCCCGATCTTGAGGCGCCTATGGCTCCTGCCACCACGGTGGTTGCCGCTGCCTCCACCAATTTTGACGAGTTGGAGCTGGCTGCCTATCGCCGTGCAGAGATGACGGAGCGTATGGCCAGAGAGCGTGCCGCTGCCTCTGCCCAGCGGATGCAGAGCATTTTCTCCCAGACCGAGGAGAAGCTGAACCTGACCTCTCAGGATCTGGCTACTCTGCTGGATGCCTTCCGCAATGACTGCGAGCAGCTGCAGCAGGTGCTGAATACCACCCGTGGGATCGTAGACGAGTCCTCTGCCAGCCTGAAGGCCGCCGCCGATCTGGCCGGTGAGGCATAAGCTGAATTTCAAAAGGGATCAACAGCCGTACAGGAATCAACCTGTGCGGCTGTTTTATCATAGGAACCGGTGTGTCCGATCCGGATATGTTGCGACTTATTATCCAACAATAAATGGGAATTTGCCGGTCTGTTGAAAAACCAAGAGCTAATGTCCAAGAACAAAGGTGTGCCTCCGGCACGGGTTTGGAATATGTATCCCGTCAAACAGAAATTTGCCGAACAGTTGGATGCACTGCCAATTACCACCGTAGGGCGTGATCCTGTTGCGGTACCCGAAAAAATCTTCGGGCTTACGCTGATCCTCGATTTTTTCGACCGCTGCCACTCGCTCGTCTCCCTTCCTCCGCCACAGGCGGCGGTCGACTCGCTCCCCACCGGGCACACCGAAACCAACCGAGCCATCGTTAGAAGCCGTAGGGGCGATTATCAATCGCCTGTGGCACTGCCGACATGCAATGCACCTACAGCTACCCGAGGAATTTACCATAATAAAATTATGTAAACCGACAATATTTAGTGCTAAGTAACTTAATAAAAACTCATTAGAGGAAAAACGCTCTGCACACAGTAAGTCAAACTGAAATTTGCCGGTCTGTTTGGGAACTAATAACTAAGGGCTAAGAACTAATAACGAAGGTGTGCCTGCGGCACGGAATTTGAATATTTAGCTCGTCAAACAGAAATTTGCCGAACAGTTTGTCGTAGCCAAAGCCTCCAGTATTAGGAATAATTTCGTACTATGAGAGAGACAACATATTACGCAATGTCATTGCGAGGCCACTTTGTGGCCGTGGCAATCCGTATCCTTAAAACCCTCCGTTTTATACCAAATTCCCATATAATCGAAACATTTAGGGGAACGGATTGCCACACCAGTGTGCACACTGGTTCGCAATGACAGACTTGATACAGCAGACGACAGACCGATAAGCATCTAGTTGACGATAATGCCAGCAGCAACCCCCTGTGTCCTCCTTGAAAGGGGCAGATCGTTGGTAGGCGGCGCAGGCAACAGTTCGATAAACATCTATTGACCAGGAGAATTACATATATATAGAGAAAGCGCCGTTGGTTTTTGGCCCACGGCGCTTGTTGTGTTATTGCGTTTTGATTGATTGAGTTTTAGTCCAGGAGGCTGTCGAAGTAGATCTTGGCGCTGTCGCCGTAGTAGATGCAGTTTCTCACCAGAGCGGCAAGAGCGGCATCGGAGGAGCTGATGGTGCAGCGCTCCGGCGTGGCTGTTATCGGGACGATTTTCATCCCCGGAGGCCAGCGCATAGATCAAAACCTGGAGATACGCCTCCATTTTCTGCTCCCGATACTTATCCGCAGAGTTATCCAGATTGAAAATCAGCCGGAAATAGTCAGACAATTCAAAAAAATGAAAGGGATGGGAGGGCGTTCGTTCCGGAAGCTCCAGCTGGGAGATGGGGACATTGGTGGGAGGCAGGAAGCATACATAGTCCAGGATCAGGTACTTCTCAAGGGGACGAACGGAAATCCCCTGCCCCGGTCGGCAACAGAGCGCCTGCTCTGCTTCGGCAGACAGGACTTTCCCGTCGATTTCATAGGTCGCCGGACTTTTGGTCAAGAGAAAAAGATAGCTCTCGTCAGGCAAATGGGTAAAGTCTGTCTGCTCCAACAGCTTTCCGTACTCGATCTCCAGAATCGGCATAGTGACACACTCCCTATCAGCAGAAAAGTTTCATCTGAGAATTAGTATACGCAGGACCTGTCCCCTTGTCAAGGCAGAAAAACAGATACCGCAGAGCGTGCGCTGCTCTGCGGTATCGGATATGAATTTCAGGATCAGCCGTGGTAGTTGATGACCTTCTCGAACTTCTCGGCAATGAGGCTGGCGCCGCCGATGAGGCCGCCGTCGATCTCGGGCTGGCTCATGAGCTCGCCTGCGTTCTTGTCGTTCATGCTGCCGCCGTAGAGGATGCGGACATTATCGGCTGCGTAGCCGAAGACCTCACGGATGGCGCCACGGATGGCGGCGATGGTGCGGTTGGCATCCTGAGCGGTGGCGGTCATGCCGGTGCCGATGGCCCAGACAGGCTCATAGGCGATGACCACATCGGTGATCTGGGCAGAGGTCACACCGTTGAGGGCGGCCTTGGTCTGCAGGCACACTACCTCGTTGGTGATGCCGATCTGCTTCTGCTCCAGGCTCTCGCCTACACAGACGATGGGCTTCAGGCCCTGGGAGAGAACCTTGAGAGTCTTCTTATTGACGGTCTCGTCGGTCTCACCGAAGTACTGGCGGCGCTCGGAGTGGCCGAGGATCACATATTCCACGCCCAGCTCCTTCAGAGCAGCGCAGTTGGCCTCGCCGGTGAAAGCGCCCTTGTCCTCAAAGTGGACATTCTGAGCGCCCAGCTTGATGTCGGAGCCCTTGAGCTGGGCGCCGGCAGCAAAGAGGCTGACGGTCATGGGGCAGACCACGACTTCCGCATTGGTCCTGGGCTGGATCTTCTTCAGCTCATTGATCAGAGCTACGGTCTCAGCGGGCGTCTTGTTCATCTTCCAGTTGCCCGCGATCATGGGTCTTCTCATGCTGCTCTCCTCTTAATTAATACAGAGTCTTGCGGATCTCCACGTTGCCGCTGGGGCACTTGTTCTTGCAGTTGCCGCAGTTGATGCACTTGTGCTCGTCCTGGGTGACACCGGAGACGATCTTGGAGGTGGAGCTGGCGCCGATACGGTTTGCGCCGGCATTGATCATGGCAACGGCATCGGCATAGGTACGGACACCGCCGGAGGCCTTGACACCGATATCGGGGCCAACGGTCTCACGCATCAGGCGGATATCTTCCACGGTAGCGCCGCCGGTGGAGTAGCCGGTGGAGGTCTTGACGAAGTGTGCGCCGGCCAGCTTGGCCACGGTGCAAGCCTTGACCTTCTCTTCGTCGGTCAGCAGGCAGGCCTCGATGATGACCTTAACGGTTGCACGGCCCTTAACAGCATTGACAACGCCTTCGATATCTCTCTTGACCAGCATCCAGTCGCCGGACTTGATGGCACCGACGTTGATGACCATGTCGATCTCACGGGCGCCCTTGGTGGCAGCATCGGCAGCCTCGAAAGCCTTGGTCTCGGGGGTGCAGGTGCCGAAGGGGAATGCGATGACGCAGCAGGGGGTAACGCCGCTGCCTTCCAGCTGCTGGGCTACATACTGGATGTAGGAGGGGTTGACGCAGACGGAAGCGGTGTGGTACTTCTTAGCCTCGTCGCAGATCTTGCGGATGTCATTGACGCTGGCTTCGGGCTTCAGGAAGGTGTGGTCGATATACTTGGCCATGTCGGCAGCATTGTTGCCGGCGGGGGCAGCAGCGGGAGACTTGCCGTACTTGGAGCAGATCTCCTCGGTTACCTGGCGAATAATTTCATTAATATCCATAATTGGTTCCTTTCGTATTTATTTTCTTGCCTCTTCCGCAATCTTTGCGGTGGCGGTCAGGCCCAGACGGGTGGCACCGGCTGCCAGCAGGGTTTCTGCCTGCTGCAGGGTCTTGATGCCGCCATCGATCTTGATGCCCACGTTTCTGCCGAGGATGTCGTATGCAAGCTTCACATCCTCTACCCGGGCGCCGTGACCGCTGAGCATATTCTGGATCTTTACATAATCCGCACCGCTGGAACGGATCATGGTCAAAACCGCCTGCTTCTCGGCGGGAGTGAAGACGGAATGCTCAAAGACAGCCTTGATCCTGGCCTTGCCTGCTGCCATGCGGACGATCTCCTCCAGCTCACGCTGGGCAACGTCCAGACGGCCGGACTTGATGGCAAGGACATTGAGGGCCACATCGATCTCCGTTGCGCCATTGGCCATGCACTCTCTCAATTCTGCCAGCTTGGCAGCCTGGGACATACAGCCATGGGGGAAGCCGATGGCCGTACCCACGGCTACGGGGCTTCCCAGCAGGAATTCCCTTGCCGCAGAGACATAGTAGGGGGCAACGCAGACCGCTGCCACGGAGTATTTCCGTGCCACGGCACATTCCTTCTCGATCTTTTCCAGGGTGGTATCGGGGTTCAGCAGAGAGTGCTCCAGATGGGCGATCACATCCGTACCCGTAACCAGACCGGCACAGGGTGCAGGGTTGCTCTCCATATGGAAATACTGCAGAACCGCCTTCTCAACTTCTTTACGAATGGCTTCAATATCCATTAGTGGTACTCCTTTGTCTTACCCTCGTAGGTGACGTGGTCGATGACACCGACGATGGTCTGGTCACCGATGCACTGACGGCCCAGCAGTATACTGGCTGCGCCGCCGTCCACCGCTACCAGCACCGTGTCGCCGATGCCTGCGTGGGCCACGTCAAATACGATGGCATTGTTGCCGGTCAGGTTGCCGTCCTCGTCGATATAGTCGACGATCATCAGCTTCTGGCCGTTAAAACCGGAGTCTTTGATCGTGGAAACGACGTTTCCGACGACTCTCGCCAGTTTCATCCCAGCTTGGGCAGGATGCCCTCGACATCATCATGGGGAGAGGGGATCACATGGCAGCCGTACAGCTCGCCAACACGCTTTGCAGCGGTAGCGCCTGCATCCACAGCAGCCTTAACAGCGCCCACGTCGCCACGAACCATAACGGTAACCAGACCGGAGCCGATCTGCTCCTTGCCGATCAGATGAACGTCTGCTGCCTTAACCATTGCATCAGCTGCTTCAATGGAGCCGATGAGGCCACGGGTCTCAACCATACCGAGTGCTAACTTCATAATAATTTCCTCCAATTATTCAGGTTTTAGTTGTAAGTTATAAGAATCAATAAATCCGGCGATGGCGGCATCAGCAGGAACCCGCTTACGGAAGATCCTGCTGGCCTCCTTGGAGCCGATCATATAGACGAAATCGCCTGTACCGGCCTGTCTGGTGGAGTCCGCCGCCACGATCATTTTTGTTTTTTTGCCTTTTTCGATCAGGTGTACCACCAGGAGGGGGACATTTTCCAGACCCTCTTCTTTGACCGTGGATACGACCTTTCCGACGACTTCTCCGATGTACATAGCTTAGCCGATGGTGGGGAGAATGCCCTCTACATCGTCATGGGGAGAGGGGATGACATGGCAGCCGTAGAGCTCGCCGACACGCTTTGCGGCGGTAGCGCCTGCGTCAACCGCAGCCTTCACTGCGCCGACGTCGCCACGAACCATAACGGTGACCAGGCCGGAGCCGATCTGGGTCTTGCCGATGAGGTGGACGTTTGCTGCCTTGACCATTGCGTCAGCTGCCTC